>JAOAEO010000006.1 GCA_026416735.1 Thermodesulfovibrionales bacterium | reverse complement strand
GTAAAGGTGTCAACCTTTGTCGCAGTTCTTCCTCAGGTGGCTTTGAAAACCCTGGAGCTTGATTCTTTAGATCTTCGTTGAGCCTATCACCCCATACCCTTTTAAGAAAGATATCGCCTCCAGAACTGAGTCTATAGAGTTTATATATAAGAAAATTCTTGTTAGAAAAATCTTGGTGATAATCTTCTGCTTTGTAAAAAGGCTTAGCTGGAAGGATTTTGGTTACAATAGGTTTACTGAATCTTGCAGATTTTTCAAGCTCAGTTTTTGTTTTCTCAGCAAGAATCCTCTGTTGTTCGTCATGATAGAATATAGCTGTACAGTACTGTTCTCCACGGTCTGCAAATTGTCCCCCTCCATCGGTTGGATCTATTTGTTGCCAAAAGATCTGGAGCAATTCTAAGTAGCTTATTTTCTCAGGGTCGAATAAAAGCTGAACACTCTCTTTTTTTAAAAATTTTTTATTTTTAAATTAAAAATGTGCTTAAATATATTATAATCCAAATTTAGGAGGAGAGGCTTTACTATAGGACTATAATATATTAACAGAGATGCCTTTTTTTAAGGTTAAAGTTTAAAGGATTTCAAGTGGGGAGTTAAAATCATGGATTATACACTAAAAATTGGAGGGGAAGCTGGACAGGGAATCCAGACTATCGGAGATACCTTAGCGAAGGTTTTTTCCAGGTATGGGTTTCATCTCTTTAGCCATCAAGACTATGAATCGAGAATAAGGGGAGGGCATAACTATTATCAGATTCGGATCTCCGATAGACCAATAGGTGCATCGAAAAGGACGATAGATATTTTAATAGCGATGGATAAAGAGAGCATATACCTCTATGAGAAAGATCTCTCTGAAATCGGTCAAATTGTTTATGATTCATCCGTTGTAAAGGAGAAATATGATAGCCCTCACTTTTTAAACCTGCCCTTTATGAATTTCTCTATGGAGATATCAAAAAGCAAGATAATGGCGAATTCGGTGGTTATGGGTGGTGTACTCGGCATGCTTGGCATGGAGTTAGATATTTTAAATGATCTCATCGAGGATACTTTCAAAACAAAGGGATCGGATGTTATAGCCTTAAATAAGAAGGCAGTTCATAAGGGATATGAATACGCTCTTGGCAATTGTTTAAGATGTTCTTTTTTGGTACCTTCTCTTAATAAAAAATTAATGCTAATTAGTGGCAATGAATCCATAGCTTTTGGGGCTATAGCTTCAGGGTTGAAATTCTACTCTGCCTACCCCATGACACCATCTACAGGAATAATGAATTTCATTGCAACGAAGGCATCTGAGTATGGAATAATAATTGAGCAAGCTGAAGACGAGATTTCAGCAATAAATATGGCTATTGGCGCCTCCTTTGGAGGCGTCAGGGCAATGACTGGAACTTCCGGTGGCGGGTTTGCCTTGATGACAGAGGGGTTGTCTCTCGCCGGGATGACAGAAACTCCTCTCGTTATAGTATTAGCACAAAGACCTGGACCAGCTCCCGGATTCCCTACCAGGACAGAACAGGGCGATCTTAATTTTGCCCTCTACACAGCCCATGGTGAATTTCCAAGAGTCGTTTTTGCGCCTGGAACTCCAGAGCAAGCCTTTTTTCTTACTAACAAAGCCTTCGATCTTGCTGAAAAATACCAAATACAGGTAATTATCCTTACAGATCAGTATCTTGCTGACTCTCAATGGACCTACGAGGAATTCGATCTTGCCAAATTGCGATTCAAAGATTACAGATTAAGAGAGGAGAATTTTTATGGTTCTGAGATTTATAAAAGGCATGCTTTTACAGAAAATGGGGTTTCTCCTCTCGGTGTTCCCGGATTAACAAAACACCTCATTGTAACTGATAGTGATGAGCATGATGAAGAAGGACATTTGATAGAAGATTCTCTCACACGCAGAGAGATGGTTAATAAGAGACTATTCAAAAAGCTTCCCTTAATAAGAGATGAGATAATGCCCCCCCTTTTATATGGAGACCCTTCACCAGAAATTGTTCTAATTGGATGGGGATCGACCTATGGTGTTATTAGAGAGGTAGTCGAAAATCTTTCAAAGAATTTAAGAATTGCAATGCTCCACTTTAGCGAATTGTTTCCTTTTCCAAACGTATTAAAGTTTGATTATCTGAAAATCCTTAAAACTGCTAAAACCTCTATTTGCATAGAAAATAATGCAACCAGCCAATTTGCCCGTCTATTAAAGGTAGAAACAGGCTATTCGGTTACTAAAACTATTAATAAATATGACGGAAGACCCTTTATAGTGGATGAGTTAGAAGAGGAGGTGGTAAAGTTAATCACTGATTAAAACTTTTAGTACTTTTATAAAAATTATTAAAACCTTGGATAGATTAAATTTTGTAGTTATTAGAAGAAAGCTATAAAGAGGGACGCCCTATTGAATAGTACTTGAAACCAAGCATCTTCATCCTTGAAGGTTCATAAACATTCCTCAGGTCGATAAAATAGGGCTCCTTTAACAACATCAAAATTTTCTTGAGATCGAGATTTCTAAATTCTTTCCACTCAGTAACTATTATTAATGCATCTGCCTTTTCACAGGCTTCGTAAGGATCTTTACAGTAAACTATAGAGGGAAGAATCGATTTTGTATTCTCCATAGCAGAGGGATCATAGGCTCGAATAGAAGCTCCTTCCTTTAAGAGTTCTTTTATAATAATTATTGCAGGAGATTCTCTTATGTCATCTGTATCGGGCTTGAAGGATAGCCCTAAGATAGTGATGGTTTTGTCTTTTATCTCCTTTAAAACTCTCTTTATCTTCTCAACTACCCATAAAAGTTGATTTTTATTGGCTCTTATAACTGCTGACAATATTTCTAACTTAACATCGTGTTCTAAGGCGATGTTTAGTAAGGCTTGGGTATCCTTTGGGAGACAAGAACCTCCATAACCTGGACCTGCATGGAGAAATTTACTACCTATTCTTTCGTCTAAACCCATACCTTTAGCCACAATATTGATATCTGCTCCTACTTTCTCACACAACTTTGCTAATTCATTGACAAAGGATATCTTTGTTGCTAAAAAAGAATTTGAAGCATACTTTATCAATTCAGCCGTCTCTATGTCGGTAATTAAAAAAGGGACATCGAGTAAATAGAGCGTTCTGTATAGATCTTTCATTATGGCAATAGCTTTTGCACTCTTTGCACCAATTATCACACGGCTGGGGTGCATAAAATCTTCTATTGCCGAACCTTGTCTTAAGAATTCGGGGTTTGAGACAATGTCGAAGTCGACCTCTTCCTTAAGGTTTTCAGAGATTATTCTTCTAATCCTTTCACCTGTGCCAATTGGGACAGTGCTTTTAGTGACAATAACTGTATAATTTTTTATATGACAGGCTATCTCCTTAGCAACCTCTTCAACATACCTTAAATCCGCTGAACCATCGCCTCTTGGTGGAGTACCTACGGCTATAAAAATAACTAATGCATCAGCGACTCCTTTAGCAATATCCGTTGTAAAGGTCAACCGTCCTCGAGTTAAATTTTTCCAGACAAGATCTCCGAGTCCTGGTTCATAGAAGGGAGTTATGCCCTTTTGAAGAGATTCTATTTTACTTATGTCTTTGTCAATACAAGTTACAAAACTGCCAAACTCAGCAAGACAAGCGCCTATAACGAGACCTACATAGCCTGTCCCTATTACTGAGATATGCATCGAAGTGTCTTAACCTCTGATTATTGAGAGTATTATAACACAATTATATTAAGTCAATTTATCGAATCATCTCCATGAAAGATTAGTTACATATACGTCTTGGAGATTGATAGATCATTTGGATAGACATACTCAATTGAGATATTTACTTTTTTAATGAAGAGATTAAGAGAGAAGTACAAAAGACCAAAAATATAAGGTTTCTCGATGAACACTGTAAAGGCATCTGATAATGACTTAAAGAATATGGAAGAGTTTACTAAGGCCTTTAAAAAGTAGATAATTCATCTATTTAGTCATCCCAGATGTCAAAAAAAACCGATATCCATTTAGAAAGATTCAATAGAACAAACAATAAGAATTTATAGACGATTATCTCGATATAATCTATGATAAAAGGCTCTTTAATGGAAAACTAAACTCTTATAGAATTATCTAATCTTTTATAATAAATAAATATGAAAAATTCATAAATCAATTAACAGAAAGACAACCATAGAGTTTGTATGAAAAAAGGAGGAATATAGCATATGCTAATGGCTTATACAGGCTACTTTCTTTGACCTTAGACTCTGGAGTACTTCGTCAATTCCATATCTGTCTCGATTAGTCTTTCTTTCAGGGTTTTTAATTTCATTAATAATTCTCTTTACAAAGAGATAAATGGACTATTGAAATAAATTGTAGATTTTCAAAACCTGCTATTTTGATAAGCATAGAAATCTAAAACTATAGACGTAATGATATTCAATAAATTAAGAAAAATACAAAATAGCAATTATAATTCTAAAACCCAAAAAACCTTACAGTATTAAGGGTTCTATAGAGAAAAATGTTAGAATTAGCCTAAATCAATAAAGTCAAGAGATGTGTAATTATCTGTTTACGTCAGCAACTTAAAAGTCATCAACCTCTAAAATGATTTAGTTAAATTTTCAATTTATTTTAGTCTTTTTCTATTTTTGAAAAATCTGCAGGCTTGATTTGCCAAATCTTCTCAGCATATTCCTTTATTGCTCTATCAGAAGAAAACTTGCCTGAGCGAGCCACGTTTAAAATAGCCATCTTTGCCCATTTTGATTTATCATTATAGGTTTTAGAGACTGTTTCCTGACAACTAACATAGGAACTATAGTCCGCCAGCACAAAGAATCTATCTTGGTCTAATAAAGTTCTGACAATAGGAATAAAGAGCGAGGGATTTTCTGGGCTAAAATGTCCTTCTAAAAGCTGATTTAGAGCTTGCCTTAATTCAGGATCCTCTTCGTAATATTTATAGGGATTATAATTATTTCTTAGCTCAAAAATCTCATTAGAGGTATGTCCAAAGAGGAAGAAGTTTTCTTCTCCCACTTCTTGTCTAATTTCTATATTTGCTCCATCTAAAGTACCTATTGTTAGGGCACCATTCATTGTAAACTTCATATTGCCAGTTCCTGATGCTTCGAATCCTGCTGTAGAGATCTGCTCAGAAAGTTCTGCTGCAGGTATTATTTTCTGAGCTAAGGATACACCATAATTAGGTACGAAAACAACCTGCAATTTGTCTTTAACGGCTGTATTTGAATCAATCGTGGCGCTAACTGAATGAATGAGCTTGATAATTAACTTACATATATAATACCCAGGTGCAGATTTGCCAGCAAAAAGAACTGTTCGCGGTGCAAAGTCATCCCCAATTCTACCCTCACGAATCCTATTATACAATGTTATTACATGTAAAATATTTAAAAGCTGCCGTTTATATTCGTGAAATCTCTTTATTTGGCAATCGAGCATAAAGTTAGGTCTAAAGGAAATACCATTGGTTAAAGAAAGATATTTAGCAAGGTATTCTTTATTGGAATTTTTGATAGATAGAAACTTTTTACAGAACTCTGTGTCGTTGGCGAAAGGTTCTAATCTCCTTAGTTGTTCTAAATCCGTTATCCAGGAATCTCCGATTGCTTCAATAATGAGATTAGATAGGGCTGGATTTGATTCTATAAGCCAGCGCCTATGGGTGATCCCATTGGTAACATTTGTAAATCTCTCAGGATATAATTTGTAAAACTCTGGGAAAATCTTGTCTTTGAGTATCTCAGAATGTAATTCTGAGACACCATTTATTTTATGGCTACCGACTATCGCGAGCCGCGCCATGTGGATCTGTTGTTCGCCTTCTCCTGTAATTATTGCAACCTTTGGGAGCATATTTGAGTCAGGGAATTTTTCTTTAACTTCTATTAAGAATCTGCGGTCAATTTCTCTAATTATCTGTAAATGCCTTGGGAGTAAATAGGCGAAGAGTCTTTCTGACCACACCTCAAGAGCCTCGGGCAGAACGGTATGGTTTGTATAGGAGAAGACTTTTTGAGTAATCTCCCAAGAGCTTTCCCAGGGCAATCCCTCTTCATCAACTAAAATTCTCATTAACTCAGCTATTGCTATCGAAGGATGGGTATCATTCAACTGAATAGCTACCTTTTCTGGGAAATCCTTATAGGTTCTATTAAATTTTTTATATCTTCTGACAATATCTTTCAAGGTAGCAGCTACGAAGAAATATTGTTGTTTTAAGCGTAGCTCTTTCCCAGCTAAGGATTGATCATCAGGATATAGAACCTTGGAAATAGTCTCACTATAATTTTTGTTCTCCATAGCTTTGACATAGTCTCCACTATTAAAATATTCGAGATCAAATTCTCTGCTCGATTTGGCTGACCACAATCTAAGGGTATTGACAGTTTTATTTCTATACCCAGGAACGGGGTAGTCATAAGCCATCGCCATGACTTCGTCTGTATCCTTCCAAACCATATGCATTCTGCTACCACAAGTAACAGTTTCCACCCAGCCTCTAAAGTGGATAGGATATAGAACCTCAGGCCTTGGAAACTCCCAAGGATTACCGTATCTAAGCCAATTATCGGGGGTCTCTATCTGATATCCATTTTTTATCTTTTGAGAGAAAATACCGTACTCATATCTTATTCCGTAGCCATAGGCTGGATATTGGAGTGTGGCAAGAGAATCAAGAAAGCAAGCAGCTAATCTCCCTAATCCTCCATTCCCTAATCCAGCATCCCATTCGAGTTCTAATAGATCTTCATAGGTGAGACCAAAACAAGATACAGTTTTGCTATACTCTTCTGCTAATCCAAGGTTGTTAATATAACTATCTAAAAGCCTACCTAGTAAAAATTCAAGGGATAGATAGTATGCTCTTTTAGCATTAATTTCATAATAGTGCTGTTGAGTTCTCATCCAATTTTGGACTAAATGATCTCTAACGGAGAGAACGATAGCATGAAATTTGTCTCTTTGAGTAGCAGAATATATATCTTTTGCAAGGGAGTAAGTGAGATGCTCAATCATCGATTCATAACAACTTCTCCCATAAGTTGTCATAACTTCACCTCCAGATTAAATTAGTTTTTGCTAAAATTTCTAAATATAATTTTATTCTGTCTTCAGAGCTCATATCTATACTAAATTTATAACAGTTAAGCCCCTATGACTAAAAACTTTCAAGTTTTAAACTCTCTCGCTGAAAGATTAAGATTATTTTATCTTCCATAGTAATGACTCTAAACACCTATAAAGTAATCTTATCTTTACCTTAACTCTGGTTATTCTGAAAGGGTTAATTTTTAAAAGCTTAATGGACTCTTATAAATTCATTATAAAAAGTATATCATTTAGAGACTTTTTTTTCATTCAAAAGAAAAGGATTACCTTATATCTTTGTAGAATTCAATTAATCTTTATAACTTTAATGCTTATGAACTATTGAGTGATAAAAGCTTAGCCACTTCCTATCCCAAAAAAACAGCTATCGAATAGTCCGTCCTTTTAGTACCTTTTTGTTAAATCCAGAAATAAAAAGCTATACGACTATTAAATACCATTTTACCTGTGAAGGAGTGAGTTTTTGCTCCGATGATATAACTCAATCTCTTTAGTCTTTTGCTCCCCTCTAATGTGTCAAACTATTATAAAAAACTCTGAATTTAGAAAGTTGAATTTTTATAATGACCTATTCTTTACATATCAACACTAACTTATTGACTTCTAATCTTTAGTAAAACAATTTTGTCTTTTCTAAACATTCATAGTCTCTGAATAGCCTTATGATTATATCAGATAGGATTTATTTATAAATCAAAAGCTTTAGGAGAGGAGTACTACCTTAATAAGAATACTAACTAAAATCTTTGTATTAGAATAGCTGGTTAAAAGAACTCAGTTTATATCAAGATGTCAGAGATGAGATAGCAATTTTAGAGAAAACAGTCTTAAATTGAGGAGTAGAAAAAGTTGAAGCCTTAGTGATTTCTATTCTTATTGTCGACAGTGTGCCTGTGCGATAGAAAAATATAAAAAAATAAGAAGTTGAAGTTACAAAGAAAAATAAACTATAATGAAAATCAAAGCTATTATAAAATAGATTTAATTTCTATTATGCTTGCTTGTTTTCTTATAAAACCAGGAGTTATCGAACTTAGGGAGATACCAAAACCCGAGCCTGCTGAGGGAGAAATCCTTTTGAAGATTGAGGCAGCCCTTACTTGTGGTACAGATCTTAAAGCTTTTAGTCGAGGGCATTTTTTGATTCCTATGCCTGGCCCCTTTGGACACGAATTTTCTGGAACAGTAGCAGAGGTGGGTAAAGGGGTAAAAAAGTTCAAGGCAGGGGATGCTGTCATGGCTGTTCACACTGCTCCATGCCACAATTGCAAATATTGTGCTGTGAAAGCATTCAATCTTTGCGAAAATCTCTTTAATACTAAAGTGTTAGGTGCTTATGCTGAATATATTTTGCTGCCTAAACATGTAGTAAAGCAAAATGTTTTTTTTAAGCCATATGGACTGCCCTTTGATAAGGCTGCCATGCTTGAACCTTTAGCTTGTGTAGTGCATGGAATAAACAAACTTCCCCTTAAAAATAATAAAGCTCTCATAATTGGTGCAGGGCCAATTGGCCTCTTACATCTTCTACTTCTTAAACTGAGAGGCGCTAAGGTTTTAATCACTGGATTGGAACATGACAGATTAGATCTTGCCTATCAAATGGGAGCTGATATGATAACTCCGCCTTCAGACCTCTTGAAAGCTATAGAAGGTTTCAGCGATGGTATAGGTGTCGATTTTGTCTTTGAATGTACAGGGCAGGTGGAAGTATGGGAAAGATCAATAAATTATCTTAGACGGGGAGGAACAGTTATCTTATTTGGTGGTTGTAAGAAGGATACAATAGTAACATATGACACATACAAGCTACATTATGATGAGATGACCCTTAAAGGAGCATTTCATTTTAATCCTTCAGATGTAAGGATCGCTTATGAATTACTTAGAGATGGTTTAGATGTCTCACCTCTTATTAGTGGACGTCTCTCTCTCAAGGACGTCACTGTTGCCTTCGAAAAGCTTTCAAGAGGCGAAGGTCTCAAATATGCAATCATTCCCTAAGATATAAGCTTCTCTTTAATGTCTTTAATGACTTCAACGAATACTAAAGTAACTTTAAAGAGATGGAGAGTGAGATTTAGAATCTTTTTTATCTTCCTGCTATCATTGTCTATAATCATAGGTTTAGATATCTCTGTGAATTCTGAAGATTTTTATTTAGATTTACAAAAAAGGCTAATTATGAAGATATCTAAGGAAAACCTTTTTTTTGACGTATATTGGATGGGCATATATGTTGGTAAAGCCTCTTTTGAAGCAAAAAATGAATCAGACCATATTACTATTACATCCAGAATTAATTCCGCCCCCTTTATCTCAAATCTTTACAGGGTTGAGGATTTTGCACAAAGTGTAATTTTTCAAGGTAAGCCAGTAAACTTTAAGATTAAACAGCACGAAGGAAGATATAGAAGTAATAAAGAGACTGTCTTCGATATAGAAAATGGCAAGATCACCTATTTTAACCATCTTAAAGGTGAAAGATATGACCACCAAATCCCAAATAATCAACCACTTTGGGACATAATCTCTGGTTTCTACTATTTGAGAACTTTCAAACTTAAAGTTGGCACTTCAGTCTTCATCAATATTTTTGATAGCAATAAATTCTATAATGCTGAGGTTAAGATTATTGGTAAAGAGAAATTAAAGATTACAGAAAACTGGGAATCTGAAACACTTATAATAAAACCTATTCTGCTCACTGAAGGTCTCTTTAAGAGAAGGGGTGATATTAAAATATGGCTTACCGATGATGAATACAAAATTCCTGTTAAAGTGGAGACCTCCATATCTATTGGTAAGGTCATAGCAAAAATTAGATCCATAGAGACCATGAAATGAGGAAACTTATAGTTAATAGAAATGCAAGACTATATCATAGTTAGAGGAGCTAAGGAGCATAACCTTAAAAATATTAATGTAGTGATACCCAGAGATAAAATAACTGTCATAACAGGTCCATCTGGTTCTGGCAAGTCTTCCCTTGCAATGGATGTCATCTATGCCGAAGGCCAACGGAGATATGTCGAAAGTCTATCTAATTATGCCCGTCAGTTTCTTGAACAATTTCAAAAGCCAGAGGTTGAATCTATTGAGGGGCTTTCCCCCACTATCGCTATTGATCAAAAGACTGTTATTCGAAGTCCTCGTTCAACGGTTGGTACGATTACTGAAATATATGATTACATGAGAGTACTATTTACAAGAATCGGAGTCCCCTATTGCTATCAATGTGGAACTATTATATCAGTTCAGGATGTACACAATATAATTAAATCTATCCTTTCTCTACCTCAAGGGACGAGGATACAAATTCTTGCTCCTATCGTAAGAGGAAGAAAAGGAGAATATAAGAAAGAGCTTAGTCAAATGAAAAATGCTGGCTTTGTGCGAGCAAGGATTGACGGGAAAATGTGTGATCTTACTCAAAATATTGAGCTTAAGAAGCAAAAAAAACATACTATAGAAGTTGTTATAGATAGATTACTCGTTAAGCCTTCCATAGAGAGATATTTAAGATCTGCCATCGATACATCTCTCAAGTATGCCGACACGGTTGTATTAAATTTAGTCGATGAAGGAAAAGACATTCTTTTCAGCAGGACCCTTGCCTGCTCGAAATGCGGAATCAGTTATCCAGATATAGAACCGAGATTATTTTCTTTCAATAGCAAATACGGAGCTTGCCCCTGTTGCGATGGTCTTGGATATGAGAATGTTAAAGATGAAGATTTTTCGATAAACAACTTTTCAAAAGTTGCCTCCTATCAAGAAATTTTTCAGGGTCTATCTCCTTGTAAGTGTTGTAATGGAATGAGATTGAGGAAGGAAGCTTTAAACATAAAAATAAATGGTATTAACATTGGGCAATTCAACGCCATGACTGTAAAGAAGGCAAAGGACTTCATTGAGAAACTCCATTTCTCCGAGAGAGAAAAGATCATCTCAAAAAGAATATTAAAAGAGGTAAAGGATCGATTGAACTTTCTCGATATGGTTGGTCTTAGTTATATTACGCTCGACAGAGGATCCTATACTCTTTCAGGAGGTGAATCTCAGAGAATAAGGTTGGCAAATCAAATAGGGTCTTCCCTTACCGGAGTTTTATATATTCTTGATGAACCGACAATTGGATTACACCCGAGAGATTGTTATAAAATGCTTGAAAGCCTTTCGGCTATTAGAGATGCAGGCAACACAGTCATAATTGTAGAACATAACGAGGAGGTAATAAAATGGGCGGATCATTTAATTGATATGGGTCCTGGAGCTGGCGTAGAAGGAGGATGGATAGTAGCAGATGGTAATTTGCAGGAGATAAAGCTCAATAATAGGTCTCTTACAGGTAAGTATTTAAGTTGTGAAAGAAGAATAGACATTCCGCAAAAAAGAAGGATACCTCAAGATTTTCTTAAGATAGTCGGTGCTTCAGAATTTAATTTAAAGAATATCGATGTTGCGATACCTCTTGGAATTTTTTGTTGCATTACTGGTGTATCTGGTTCTGGTAAGAGTACGCTCATCTTTGAAATTCTCTATAAGGCCTTAGCAAAACATCTAAACAGTAGCTCAATAATACCGGGGAAACATAAATGTATCGAAGGAATTGAAAAGATTGATAAAGTTATCTGTATCGATCAATCCCCTATTGGGAAAACCTCCAGGTCTAATCCAGCTACTTACACTGGTCTATTTAATTACATAAGAAGACTTTTCTCCCTTTCACCTGAAGCAAGAGCTAAGGGGTATACTCAATCGAGATTTAGCTTCAATATAAAGGGGGGCAGATGTGAAACCTGTCAAGGCGCAGGTGTTAAAAGAATTGAAATGCATTTTTTGCCAGAGATTCATGTAACCTGTGATTCCTGTAATGGGAAGAGATACAATAGAGAGACCCTCGATATTCGCTACAAAGGTCGCAATATTTCAGATGTCCTTGAGATGACCATAACTGAAGCCTTCGAATTTTTTAAGTCGATTCCAGTCTTAAGGCAAAGATTAGAGATCCTTTTAGAAATGGGGATGGGATATCTGAAACTCGGTCAGCCAGCAACTACCCTCTCCGGGGGAGAGGCTCAAAGGCTCAAACTCTCAACAGAATTGGGTAAAAAAGCAACTGGTAAAACCCTCTATATACTCGATGAGCCTACCTCAGGGTTGCATTTTATAGATATTGAAAGGTTAATTAAGGTTTTAAATAAACTCGTCGATGCGGGCAATTCCGTTATAGTAATAGAGCATGATCTCGACATTATAAAGTCTGCAGATTATATAATTGATCTTGGACCTGGAGCTGGTGAAGATGGTGGCAAAGTAGTTGCCTTTGGAACTCCAGAAGAAGTAGCTGAAAGCAGAGACTCCTATACAGGTCGATATTTATCGATGAAGCTATATGACTATAATTAGATTTGTTAAAAAGATTTTTTAGAAATAGGGGATATAAATGGAGAATTGGTTATATATCTTAATTATTGGCTTGCTGATAGGAATGATCATAGCTCTCATCACTAAAAGGTCTTAGATCATTACTAAGGGATTAACCCTACTTTTGAGGAGAAATCTTTGCGTTTTGAAAGCCTATTTAGAATAACTTTAAAAAATCATTGAGATACGCATCTGTAATCTATAAAAATAAATCATTTAGGCTTTTAATAATTTAGCTTTTTATTGTCATCCCAACCCCTTTCACTTAAATTAGCAATTCTTTTTTTCAAAAGAAAAAGTAACCATAACCCAGGCAATGCCAATAGAGTCGATATTAAGAAAAAAATTATCCATCCCACCGATTCTACTAAAAAACCTGCCGAAGGTGATATAAAGATCCTTCCAATAGCTGAAAGGGATGAAAGTAAAGCATATTGTGTGGCGGTAAAACGGCTATTGCATAAAGCCATTAAGAGAGCTACAAAGGCTGAAGTGCCCATTCCGCCGGTGAAATTCTCGAAGGCTATGGTAAAAACAAAAATTTCATAGCTTTTCCCTATGTAGGCTAAAAGTATGAAAGAGAGATTAGAGATTGCTTGGAGAACACCAAAAAAAAGCAGAGAGGTATAAAGCCCTAATTTTACCATCCAAGCTCCTCCAACCAATGAGCCGATAATTACACATACTAGACCGAAACCTTTATTTATGGTGCCCACCTCCCCTGCAGAAAAACCGATTCCTCTTATTAGAAAGGCAGTGGTAAGAGTCCCTGCATAGGCATCTCCCAATTTGTATAGGATAATTAAAAGCAAGATTAACAAAGAGTTTTTTCTTCTAAAAAAGTCACTCATTGGCCCTACTATAGCCTCTTGCATGGTTTTAGGGGGAATGGCTACACGCTCTGGTTCTGGAGCAAACAGAGTAGTTATTACTCCTATTAGCATTACTAAAGACATCAAAAGATAAATGTCGTTCCATCTGATATATTCTGAAAGTATAAGGGCAAAGGAGCCAGATACCAGTAATGCGATGCGGTAGCCCAATACAGATACCGCTGCACCAGCACCTCTCTCTTTCTCACGGAGCACATCCGTTCTGTAAGCATCTATGACGATGTCTTGAGATGAAGAGGCAAAGGCTACGACTAACGCAAGAACTGCTAAAAGGAGGGGGCTTTGGGCTGGGGAAAGGAGGGACATTAATGCAATACTTAAAATTAGCCATATCTGAGTAAACAGGATCCATCCCCTGCGTCTTCCTAACCAGGGCAGAACGAATCGATCCATCAAAGGTGACCAAAGAAATTTAAGCGTATAGGGAAGGCTAACGAGAGAAAAAATACCTATTGTTTTTAGATCTACTCCATCGACAGTCATCCATGCTTGAAGGGTTCCTCCCGTTAAGGCTAAAGGCAATCCAGAAGAAAATCCCAATAAGGCTGTAGCTGTAATTCGTCTATTGTGGAAAACTTCAAGATATGGGCTTTGAAAAAATCTTTTATTCAAAGTATAACTCTTCTCTATAATCTATTAAGTTCTTAATTTATTTATTCAATAATGAAAATCTCTTTGACTATCTTCCTTCCTCAATTCATTAATTCCCCATGGTATCACAAACAGAAAAGCCTAGTAAAGATAAACATCAAGTGAATTTGGGCATTTGTAGCCCTCTAAATTTTGAGTGAGCCAATTTTTATATAATTGGATGGGACAAAGCTCGAAACTCAAAGAGAAGGGCCGTCACTCCCTTTCGATTTGCTGAACTATGCTCTCTATTGAGCCACTAAAAAGTTTAGTCACTATCCTATCATCTACTTTTATAGAATGGGGATCAATAAGTGGTTTAGGCTTCCCTTTTAGATAGGTTATACTATATCCTCTTTTAAGGGTGTTTATAGGATCGAGATATTTGACAGCCTGTTCGAGATTGGTCAGTCTTCTAAAATGGTAAACTAATAAATTATTTGTCTTGATCACAAGATTTTTATTATTATCTAAAAGCCTTCGTTTTTGATAACTTATAAAGGTTTCTAATGAAGATTTCAATTTATGAGAATAAAGTGTGACTTTATTTCTATTTGTGAGAACTATTTTAAGGATTGAATGTTGTAATCTTTTAGATATCCTTTCGAGTCTATATTTTTCATCTTTTAAGAAGTTTTCGGTGCTTTTATTGAGATTTCTTTGGTACAGAAGTATTCTCTCTTCAAAACTCCTCATGCCTGAAATTATCAATTCGGCTGCTGCTGTCGGAGTTTTAACCTTTGTGTTTGCTACCATATCACAAATGGTGTCATCCCTCTCATGACCTATGCCTGTAACTACTGGTAAAGGAAACCGAGCGATAGCTGAAGCAAGCTCATAACTATCAAAGCAACTTAAATCTATTTGTGACCCTCCTCCCCTTATTAAGACTACCAAATCGAAATGATTAGACCTCTTCTTTATCTCTTCTAAGGCTTTTCTAATGGTTAGTCCAGCTTCTTCCCCTTGCATAAAAGCTGGAAAAAGCTCAAGCCTAAATTTATACCTATAAGGATTATTTTCTAAATGATCAATAAAATCACCATAACCAGCTGCCGAAGGGGATGAGACTACCGCAATTCTTTGTGGTACAAGTGGCAAAGGGATAGTTTTATTAAGATCTATTATCCCTTCACTTTGCAATCTTGCCATTATTTGTCTCTTCATCTTAGACATCTCTCCGATAGCATAGGTCGTCTCAATATCTTTTATATTAAGGCTAAGCCCATACACCTCATGGAAGTTTACACTTACTAAAAAAAGTGTTTTAATCCCTTCCTTAAGAAACTCGCCAGTTTCTCTAAGGAATTTGGCAGATAGTCTTCTAAAGTCATAAGCCCAAATATTAGCTTTAATTTGAGCTACTGTCTTTTCTTCTCTCTTTTCAACGAGCTCTATAAAACAATGACCTTTCTGATTAATCTTAAGTTCACCGATCTCTGCAATGATCCAATAGTTCGCTGAGAGGGTGGAGGTTAAAATTTCTTTAATAATAGAGGTGAGTTCTGAAAGGGTGAGAGGACCAAAATTGTTATTTAGATCCGCCATATCATCTATTTTATAAATTCTTTTAGCATAATAAATTTTTTCTAAAACTCATTTGTTTGATAAAGTAAAAACAATAGGTAATTCATAGAAACTTTACTAACCAATTTGTCCTATAAAGTGCTGGGAACTTTTAATTTAGACTAACAGTAAAGACATCTGATGTGATTCTTCTTTTGGGAAATGTATTGGATAGTTACCATCAAAACAAGCTAAACAGTAATTTTCTGGAGCAGGTAAAACCTCTTTAAGAGCTTCAATTGTGAGATAGGACAAACTATCGGCTGTAATATATTTTCTTATCTCTTCAATACGATGCGAAGATGCAATAAGCTCTTGCCTTGTAGGGGTATCAATTCCGTAGAAACAAGGACCAATAGTAGGTGGAGAAGCTATACACATATGTACCTCCTTAGCTCCACCAAGCTCTCGAAGCATTTTAACTATTTTTTTGCTGGTAGTTCCCCTCACTATGGAATCATCTACTACAATAACCCTTTTGTCTTTAAGTAAATCCTTTACTGGATTAAGCTTTATTTTCACACCAAAATGTCTAATACTATGTTTAGGTTCAATAAAGGTTCTGCCAATATAGTGATTCCTTATGAGACCAAAATCGAAGGGAATGCCACTCTCTTCAGCAAAGCCTATCGCAGCGGGGACACCAGAATCTGGAACGGGTATTACCAAATCAGCATCTCTATTAGAGAGTTTAGCAAGCATTCTGCCAAAATTCTTTCTGATTGTGTTAACGGGGGTGTAATTAAAGATATAACTATCTGGTCTTGAGAAATATATGAATTCAAAGACGCAATAAGCCTTTTTTGTAGACTGTTGAAGGAGATTGTATGAATGGAGCCCCCTTTCATTGATCACCAAAATTTCACCTGGCTCTACATCCCTTAGATATTTTGCATTTATTAGATCGAAGGCACAGGTCTCAGAAGCAATTACATAAGCACCATCCAATAGCCCAATACAGAGGGGTCTAATACCGTAAGGGTCTCTTGCTGCGATGAGTTGTGATTCATCAAGAAAGAGGATGCTATAGGCACCCATTACTCTACAGAGGGCATCTTGAATGCGTTCAATAGGATTATCATGTATAGACCTTGCTATCAGATGGAGAATAACCTCTGTATCAGAGTTGGATTGGAATATTGCTCCAATTTTCTCTAATTCAAGTTTTAGATTTTGTGCATTAATCAGATTGCCATTATGGGCAACAGCTATGGATCCTAAGATATAGTTGACCAAAAAGGGTTGAACATTTTTAAGACTACTACTACCTGCGGTTGAATATCTGTTATGGCCTATGGCAGCATTACCTGATAGTTTTTTAAGACGCTTCTCGGTGAAGATATCAGCTACTAAACCCATAGATTTATCGAGGTAAAGATTTTTACCATCGGAAGAACAGATTCCGGCTCCCTCTTGGCCACGATGTTGTAAGGCGTAGAGTCCAAGATAAGTTAAGTTGGCAGCCTCTGGATGCCCATAGATACCGAAGACACCGCACTCTTCATAAATATTAGGTAAAAGGGAATGGCAGTTGCTAAATTTTCCCATCTTTTACTTTGAACTTGTTTGTCTTTTATTCTAACATAATTATATGGGCATTTTTAAATTAAATACATCTCTAACCCCAAAAGGGGATCAACCAAAGGCTATCAAAAATTTATCAGAGGGGATAAAAAGAGGGTTAAGACACCAGGTTCTTTTAGGTGTCACCGGTTCGGGCAAAACCTTTACTATAGCTAATGTCATTGCGAAAGTAAATAAACCAACCTTAGTTATTGCCCACAACAAAGCTCTTGCTGCCCAATTATATGGCGAATTCAAAGAGCTCTTTCCTGAAAATGCGGTCGAATTTTTTGTAAGTTACTATGATTACTATCAACCAGAAGCCTACATCCCCGCTACAGACACTTATATAGAAAAGGATTCCTTGATTAATGATGATATAGACAGATTGAGACATTCTGCTACCATGTCAATTCTTGAAAGAACCGATGTAATAGTAGTAGCTTCAGTCTCTTGTATTTATGGTATAGGTTCTCCAGAAGATTATCTCGGAATGCATCTTTTCCTTGAACAAGGTATGGTGCTCAAAAGAGATGAGCTCATCAATTCACTCGTTAGAATGCTTTATAGTCGTGCTGACTCAGACTTTAAACGGGGATCCTTCAGAGCCCGTGGCGACATTATTGACATCTATCCTGCCTTCTCTCAGGACTTAGCAATCAGAATCGATTACTTTGGAGATGATATTGATACTATCTCAGAAGTCGATCCCTTAAGTGGGAAAAGATTGCGTAATATTAAGAAAATAATTATCTATCCAAATAGCCATTGGATTACTCCACAAGATAAATTGAAGAGAGCCTTTGAGACTATAGAGGCAGAATTAAAAGAGAGGATAGATTTCTTCAGAAAAAACGGACAAGACCTATTTGCTCAAAGGATCGAACAAAGGGTGAGGTTTGATCTCGAGATGCTCATGGAATTCGGCTACTGCCATGGAATTGAGAATTATTCAAGACACTTAACAGGAAGAGAGCCAGGAGAACCTCCCTATACTCTTATAGATTATATTAAGAGTGGCCCTTCTAAGGGAGATTTTCTAACAGTGATAGATGAATCTCATGCAACAATTCCGCAAATTGGCGGGATGTATGAAGGGGATCGTTCGAGAAAGCAAACTCTTGTAGATTATGGATTTAGGCTCCCTTCGGCACTCGACAATAGACCCTTGAAGTTTAAAGAATTCGAAGAAAGAATGAACCAGGTTATATATGTATCAGCCACACCAGGGAATTATGAAATTAAAAAATCACAAGGAGTCATAATAGAGCAAATCATAAGACCTACTGGTTTATTAGATCCAAAGATGACTCTTAAACCAGCAACAAATCAGATAGAGGATTTACTGGTAGAGATTCGTAAGCGAGTCGACAGGGGGGAAAGGGTTTTGGTGACAACCCTTACTAAAAAATTGGCTGAAGATATAACCGACTACTATAGTGAACTTGGTATCAAAGCGGCATATCTCCATTCTGACATAGATACTCTTGAAAGGATTGAGATTATGAGGGATTTAAGACTGGGTAAGTTTGATGTATTAATAGGCGTCAATCTCCTCAGAGAGGGACTTGATCTTCCTGAGGTCTCTCTTGTGGCTATACTCGATGCAGATAAAGAAGGATTTTTACGCTCTGAGCGGTCTATTATCCAAACAGCCGGTAGAGCAGCAAGAAATATTAATGGAGAAGTAATACTTTATGCTAATAATATTACCGGGTCTATAGAGAGAGCTATGAATGAGACAATAAGAAGACGAGCTATACAGGAGCAGTATAATAAAGAACATAACATAACTCCTGAGAGTATCAAAAGCCAGATCAAAGATATTCTTAGCTCCATATATGAGGCTGACTATTTCTCTCCACCCTTTGTAGCTGAAGCTATATCTGAATATGATTTTACTGAAGAAAGAATCAAAGAGCTTGAAAAAGAAATGAGAGAAGCAGCCAAAAGATTGGAGTTTGAAAGGGCTGCTGAGATAAGAGATAGAATAAAATTCTTAAAAGAGAATATACTTAAAGTCGGACTGAGGGAGTAACTGATATTCTGTTAGAAACTTGCTGGATGATATTAAAATTGAATTGAGACATCTTTAACTTATTTTTTATAATGTTTTTGCCAAAAGGGTAGAAGTTAAATTCTCCATTTATTTTATTTATGAATATCGATCAAATCTTTTTGAAAAACCGTTCAGATAAGAGAATTTCTGACTTGCTGATCTTTTTTGACCTTTCAAAACCACATTTGCTTAGGCTGATAGCTGCAGTATTGTGTGGCGCTGTTTTAGCAGGTATTAATGGATCTATTGCATGGCTTGTCAAACCAGCCTTAGATTATTTCTTTATCCATAAGACTACTTTTTTATTGATAGTTTTACCTTTAGGAATAATTTTACTTTTCTTTATGCGAGGAGCTTTCACTTTTCTAACTAATTATCTCATGGCTTCTATTGGCGCTAAAATAGTTAAAACTCTAAGAAAAGAGATATACGAGCGGTTAATCTTTCTACCGATGTCATTCTACACAAAGACATCGAGTGGTTCGGTTGTATCTAAGGTTCTCAATGATTTAGGTATTTTACATTCCACTGTAGCACACACTATCAAGGATTTTTTTGTGGAAGGTGCAACTGTTCTTGCTCTTGCAATCGTTGCTTTAACAAGATGTTGGGATCTTGCTGTATTATCTTTTATAGTAATTCCCTTTATGGGTTATACCATAGCCAAATTTGGAAAATTAATGAGGAGCACAAGCCTTAGGACTCGTAAATTGATCTCTCAGGTAACTAATATCTTAAATGAAAGTTTGGTTGGTATGAAGGTCATAAAAGCTTTCAACATGGAAAACATTATGACAAAGAAGCACGACGGCGCTCTAACAGAACATTACAGAAATACTATGAGAGAAGTAAGGATTGACGAGTTTTCGAGATTCATGACGGAAGTGTTTGGTGGTATTGGTGTTGCGATAATTATTTTGTATGGCAGTTATCTTGTGAGTTCTGAAAAATTGACTGCCAGCTCATTCTTTTCTTTCACTACGGCCATCCTAATGATGTATACCCCTGTCAGGAGATTAAGTAAAGTTTACAATAATTTTCAACAGGGAAGTGCTGTTATAGAGCGTATAAAGGGCATCATTTTTGAGGAAAGGGAACGTTCAGGCGGTATAGAGAAGGCTTTAAAGGGACATATCGTTTTTGAGAATGTGTCATTTAGATATCCTGAAGCAAATGACTATGCATTAAGAAATCTTAACTTTGAGATTAAAGAAGGCGAGATCTTTGCTATAGTTGGTCTTAGTGGAGCTGGCAAAAGCACTATTATAGATATATTAGCTGGCTTTTGGTCTCCAACAGAGGGAAAGGTAATGATTGACGGTATTAACATTAATCATTTGTCCCTTAAATCTATTAGAGCAAGTATTGGCATGGTCACTCAAGATGTAATTCTGTTTAATGATACTATCAGAGCTAATATTATTTGTGGCAACCCGGCTGCTTCTGAAGAAGAGATGTTGGCTGCAGCAAAGGCGGCTTATGTTCATGAGTTTGTAGAAGAAATGCCTGAGGGCTATGATACTTTCATAGGAGAAAGGGGGATAAAGCTATCTGGCGGGCAAAAGCAGAGAATTACCATAGCAAGAGCAATATTGAAAAATCCTGCTATTTTGATCCTCGATGAAGCCACCTCTTCTTTAGATTCAGAGCATGAACAGAAGGTTCAACAGGCATTGGATAGGCTTATGTCTGAGAGAACGACCATCATTATTGCTCACAGGCTTTCGACCATTAAGAAGGCTTCTCGCATAATGGTAATAAACAAAGGTATGATAGAACAGATAGGAACCCATGAAGAGATCTTTTCGACCTCTAACACATACAGAGAGTTGTATCAACTACAATATAAGGAGGGCTCTTATAATTTAGAAATTTTACCAACTTCTGCCACCACCTCCACCAAAACCACCACCAGAAAAGCCTCTACCACTTGAAGCTCTTCCTCCACTACTCCTTGGAGCTGATGTAAGAGTATTGTTCATCTTTGAAATTGTATCATTCAATCTTGAAACGAATTGAGTTGGACTGTAAAAGCCTAAATCTTTAGCAGTATACCACTCAGCAGGTTTTTGGTATATACCTTCGAAAGCCTTAGCCCATCTATCCACAAGGTTTAAAGCAATAGCATAGGGAAGATACTTTTCAAAGAGTCTTTCATCATTCATTTTTTCGAGTCTATCTCTTTCTGCTCGATTTAGAAATTCTTCAAATCCTCTGATCTCATACAGTGCTTTTGCTCCTGAAAAAGTCTTAATTGGCATAAATCGAGCAAAGATTATGAAAGGGACACCCGTTAAAATCCCAGCTAAAACATCACTTAATTGAGGAAAATCGATTAAGTAAATCACCGAGATGGGACAAACTATTGAAATAATAATTCCTAATAAGATAAACTTTTTCTTTACTTTTTGGGGGCTACTTTCAAAATAGTTTTTTAGGATAAGATCATTAAAGATTGCCCTTTGTAAGGCAGGTATGTATTTATAGAAATTATTTGTTAGCTCTGATAAATAGACGCTGTCTTTAGAGTTGAAGAGTGAATTCATAAGCTCTCTCTCAAATCCTGTAAGAGAATCATCGAGCTCTTTTGCCTTGATAATCAGATAATCTATGTGAGAAAGAAGGTTCAAATTCCTGAAAAAGGAAAGAATTTTCTTAGATATTTCATCTAAGGATTCTAAATCTATCTCTTCCCTTTCTTTTATTTTAATAAAACCTTTGACAGCCAAACCTATTATAGCTGCAGTAATATCTCTTGGATTTAAACTTTCATCTATTAATGTCCCAACTTCTGCAGGAGTTAGGGGGTTGCCCTTGTAGGATGGAGGAAAATATTGAACTAAGACGGAATCCAGCGGCTTAGGGTCTCTCCCTTTAAAATACCACCAGGTAGTCATAAAAACTAAAGAGACAATAGGTAAAATGAAAACTATATTATTCCCTATTGTAGAAAGAAGTTTTTCATGATAACCAGGTGCTTTAACGATCCCTTTATTCCAACCGTAGGCAATGGTAAAACCTTCCAATGGAGCAAGATCTCTCGAAATGAATTCTATAGAATTTTCCTTTGATAGTTTCTTATAACTACATTTTGATTCCTTTGAGCCAGAAGGACCAGTGTAGCAGTATATCCAATCTTCCAATACATTATTTAAAGGGAGCGTCACCTTGGCACTTACATTTTTTATTGAAGTATTCCAGCCATTGCCAGTTACATTCCAATAAAGTTCATCCCTGTCCGGGAAGAATTGAACAACATTCTCGAGAGTATAAGTTATAATGTAGGTTTTTTTACCGCTAATATATATGGTTGGATTACCTATCTTTATGGAAAGAAAGCCTCTCTGCTCTGATATTTTAAATTGCGAAGGGTTTCCAAATTCATCTTTTACGCCTACTACTTTTATGGGGGTCTTCACTCTTCTTCCTATATCATCTGTATATATGTAAGGTATCTCCCGTATTATCCCCCTTCGCGGTCTGTGGAAAAATACCTCTAAGGTCTCCACAATAGTAATCCTTGCATTCAGATGAATGTTTATATCGGAATGGAATTTGGTTACATAGAAATCCTCACCACTGTATGCTGAAGATATGAAAAGACATAAAACAAAGGCAAAAACGCAAAATATAATTTGTTTTTTATAGTTTATTGATTGCATCTCGATAGAACTTAAAATTTTACTTGAACAATCTCCCTTTCTGCTTCGGTATCGAGCATAAAGAATTCCCCCTTTTTAAATGAGAAGAGGTAAGCAATGAGATTAGAAGGTACAGAATCTATCATGGTGTTGTAATCCCTTACCAAAGCGTTATAATAACGGCGAGCATATTCAATCTCATTTTCTATCTGATGAAGTTGACTTTGGAGTTGACTGAATTGAATGCTTGCTTTAAGGTCAGGATAAGACTCAGCTACTGCAAAAAGACTTTTTAGAGCTCCAGAGATGATGTTTTCCGTCTCTGCCTTTTCCTTAAGTGTTGTTGCTTGCATAGCCCTCGATCTCGCCTCTGTAACCCGCTCAAACAGTATTTTTTCATGGGAGGCATAACCCTTAACAGTCTCCACAAGATTTGGAACTAAATCGTTTCTTTTTTTCAGGAGTACGTCTATATCAGACCATGAAGATTCAATGCTAACCCTTAAACGAATAAATTTATTATAGATGTATACACCAACAATGAAGAGTATTGCAAAGAGGAGGAACAAAACTAAAGAAACTAACCTTAAAAAAGACATGGCTTGTTCACCCTTTTATTCTAATTGGATTTTTATCCTTGATCATAAGGTGAATTCATCAACTTTTGCAAGTTAAATTTTATAATTATTATCAACAAAAAAGAAATAACTTTTAATTTTCTCGCTAAATAATGGTAATATAAAAAGTTTAAAAAACTTTGGTGGCATGAAATGGCATCTATTCAGCCCTTTAAAGGCATTTATTATAATATTGAAAAGGTCAACCCCGATGATGTTGTAGCTCCTCCTTATGATATTATTACTTCAGAAATGAGGGAGTTTTTATACAGAAGCCCTTACAATATCGTCCGCGTAGATTTTGGCAAAGACCTCCCTGGGGACTCAGAGTTTTATAATAAATACACAAGAGCTAGAAATGACTTATACAGATGGATAGAAGATCAGATCTTACTTAGAGATGAAAGACCATATTTTTATGTTTATGAGGTAGAATATACTATTTTAGGCAAAAAGAGAAAGTTGAGAGGTATAATAGCTCTTGTTAAGCTTGAAGAATTAGGAAGGGGAGTTTATCCCCATGAGGCAACCTACTCAAAACCGAAGGCAGATAGGCTTAATCTGATGAGATTTTGCAATGGTAATATAAGTCCTATTTATGCTTTATACAACAGTCCTGAAGGAATCACTTCAAAGATAATACAAACCTTAGAGACTCCCCCTTTTATTACTGCATTAGATAACCATGCTTTTGTTCACAAGCTGTATAGAGTTGAGGACTTTTCACTCTATGGGCGTATAATAAATGAGTTCAAGGACAAAGCAGTCTATATAGCTGATGGTCATCATCGATATGAGGTAGCTCTCGATTTTAAAAGAGAAATGCATCAGATTCAGAAAGAAACTAAAAATATGGGCATTTTAAACCCTTATGACTATGTTATGATGTTTCTTGCTAATATACAAGACGAAGGCATTTCAATACTGCCAACTCATAGACTTGTCAAAGGAATATCTAATAGCATAGATTTGATAAAAAAAATCGAAAATTACTTCGATGTTTCGACCTTAGGTTTGGAAAAGGATATCATCGAAAATTTATCTTATCAAGGTAAAAATGCTATAGGTTTATATGTAAAAAATGATGAAAAATGGTATATTTTAAAATATAATGGTAAAGTTTGTGAGTCCATCCATCCTGCACAGAGAGATCTCGATGTAGTTTTACTCCATGAGTTAATTTTCAAACTATCGTTAGGAATTAGTGAGTTTGGTTATGAGATGAACCCCGAGGAGGCGCTCAGAATGGTTAAAGCCTCTCAGTATGATGCTGTATTTTTCTTAAATCCTCCTTCTTTGGAAGATGTGGAGAAGTCCGCTTTGGCAAATGTTAGAATGCCACCAAAATCTACTTATTTTTTTCCTAAACTTTTAACTGGCTTAATAATTAACAGTTTTTACCCATAAATTTAAAGGAGGTTCAATGCCAGCAAGAATTGCTATTAATGGGTTTGGAAGAATTGGTAGACTCTTTTTAAGAGCATGCAAAAATATCTCAGAACTGGAGGTAGTGGCGATTAATGATCTCACTGATGCAAAGTCTCTTGCTCATTTACTTAAATATGATTCTGTCCATGGGAAATTTGATTCAGATGTCTCTTCCACAGATAATTTTGTAGTCGTAGATGGTAAGAAAATAGAGGTATTCTCATACACTACCCCAGAAAAACTACCCTGGAAGGCTTTGGATATCGATATTGTTATAGAATCGACAGGTAGATTTACTGATAAAGCATCAGCTTCAAAACATATTGAAGCAGGCTCAAAAAGGGTTATAATCTCTGCTCCAGCAAAGGACCCAGATATAACTATTTGCATAGGTGTGAATGAAGAAAAGCTGGACCTCTCAAAGCATTTTATTATTTCCAACGCTTCATGTACTACAAATTGTATAGCACCTATAGCCAAAGTGATTCACCAAAAATTCATCATCTTAAGGGCATTTATGTCAACTATCCACTCTTACACAAATGATCAAAGAATATTAGACCTCCCCCATAAAGATTTAAGAAGGGCAAGAGCAGCAGCCCTTTCTATTATTCCTACCACTACTGGTGCTGCAAGAGCCGTAGGACTTGTTATCCCTGAATTGGAGGGAAAAATTGAGGGAATTGCTTTCAGAGTTCCTACCCCTAACGTTTCAGTAATCGATCTTGTCGCAGAGATTAGCAAAGATGCCTCAATTGAATCTATCAATAGAGCTCTAAGAGAAGCCTCTGAGAATCAAATGAAAGGTATAATACAGTATACCGAAGAGGAGCTTGTCTCTGCCGATTTTATTGGCAACTCCCACTCAGCGATAGTTGATGCATCTTTGACTGACGTAATAACCGATCGCCTCATAAAGGTCATAGCATGGTATGACAACGAATGGGGCTACAGCTGCCGTTTAAGAGATTTGGCATTACTTGTAAGCAAAAGGAGTTAGATATGCCCGGGAAGAATGATATATTAAATAAACTTAGCATTCAAGATTTACCCTTAAGGGGTAAAAGGGTTTTTATAAGGGTTGATTTCAATGTCCCTATCGATGATAACCTCGTTATAACCGATGACAGGAGGATACGATCTACAATTCCTACCATAAATTATGCAATCGATGAAGGAGCAAAGGTAATACTCGCCTCCCACCTTGGAAGACCAAAGGGTAAAGTTGATCCCCGTCTGAGTTTAGCGCCTGTTGCAAGGAGATTACAAAGATTATTGAACAAAGAGGTGATTTTTGCTCCCGATTGCATAGGAAGCCAAGTTGAAGGGATGATAGCAAAGATGAAAGAAGGCGACGTTATGTTGCTTGAAAATCTCCGTTTTCATATTGAGGAAGAAAAAAATGATCCAACCTTTGCAAAGGCTTTAGCTAAGCTTGCCGACTACTATGTTAATGATGCTTTCGGGGCTTCCCATAGGGCTCATGCATCGATAGTCTCTTTACCTAAGCTACTACCTGCTGCTGCAGGTTTTTTATTAAAGAAAGAGATTGAGTATCTTAAGGGGGCGGTAGAAAACCCCATTAGACCCTTTGTAGCAATTTTGGGGGGATCGAAGGTATCTGGTAAGATTGGAGTTTTAGGAAACCTTATAGATAAAGTCGATAAGGTAATAGTAGGGGGTGGGATGGCCTTTACTTTCATAAAGGCTTTGGATTTTGAAATTGGAGACTCTCTCGTAGAGAATGATATGATAGACTTTGCCAAAAATATTATGCAGGACCTGAAAAAGAAAGGAGTCAAGTTCTATCTGCCTGTTGATTTTGTTATAGCACAGGAAGTATCGCCAGGTGTAGAGACAAAGATCGTTACTTCACAGGAGATACCAAAGGGTTGGAAGGGACTCGATATAGGTCCAGCTTCAGTTAAGCTTTTCTCCGAGGCAATACAAAATGCAAAGACTATTATATGGAATGGCCCCATGGGAGTTTTTGAGATTGATGCCTTCTCAAGGGGGACAACAGCCATAGCCAATGCTGTTGCAGATGCCTACGCCATGACAATAGTTGGAGGAGGCGATACCGATTACGCAGTACATAAGGCTGGAGTTAGCGATTCGATAACCTTTATTTCTACTGGTGGAGGTGCTTCACTCCAACTATTAGAAGGTAAAGAGCTTCCTGGTATTTCAGCTTTAAGTGATAAGAAGTAATAAAACTTAGTAAAAAATACAAAACTATCTCTTTAAAGAAGAGCTATTACTCCTTTTATGTGATATCTATCTATCCCAACAAAAGGGGTAATAGCTTATATATTTCTGATAGTTTTTAGTTCAACACTTTCTGCAATAATCCAGTCTCCTTTTACTTTTTTCAGCTCTTTTTTCTTATAAAGAACTATTAACACTAATACCAAGGAGGAGGTGATATTATCTTTTTTTATTCAATGAGACAAAAAGCTTTTTGAAATAAGAAATAGATCATTGCCTTTTTATGTCTTACATATGCCAGTTTTACTGCTTTTCCCTCTTCTCTTATCCCCATTGTCCACATAATTACTTGAGAAAGATCTAAATTTTTTTAATCATGAGTTGTAAGCATCATAATAATAAAAGTTTCCTTAGATAAATGCATAAGTTATTTATTTTATCTCCATGAGTCAATAAACTTATTTAATCATCAACTTTTAAAAGGCTAATTAAAAGATATTTATCTTGATTTTCTAAATTGACTTTTTCAATCCTCACTTCTATACTTTTATGCTCTTTGATGGCCATCTCGATTATGTTTTTTAATCTATCTGAATCGTAACATTTATAGGTGGTGCCTTCTCTAATGGCAGAAAAGTTACTCCCTAAGAACATGGCTTCTAAGGTCGCCTCTGTCTCATCTTTGCCTTGGGATATCAATATCTCCTTAAAGGAATTTATTAGTTCTCTCTGCTTGTTTTTCCATGTCTCGATAGGATTCTTTACCACCTCTATGGGTGGTGTAAAATAAGGTTTTTCAAGTTCTCCTACATAAAACTTAAGAGAGATCTCAACAATATCGAGATCGAAATAATCTTCGAAGGTTGAAGAGTAAAATATAGCTACAGGATCTCCCTTTCTATCCTTTTCGACGGATAACCATGCACCCATTACCTTTAAACCATATCCTTCTCCAAACTCATAGAGGACACGGTTTAATGCTTTGATAGCGAGATTGCTTAAACTTCTGCTTATGATTCTCATCGTAATCTCTAAGTTTTGAGTTTTTTAAAATCTTTGTTCCAATTACTGATGATAATAGATACTTTTATCTTTAATCTGTTAAAACCTTCTTAGAATCTGATAATGGCTCAACAAAAGAAACAAAAAGTTTTCGATTTATTCATAGTACCTCAATATCCACTCTGCTACACAGCAAGGTTTAGCACTACCTTCACGTTCTATTGAAACATTCCATATCAATTGGAGTCCCTTTGAGATTTCCTCGACTGCAATCAATTTTAAAGATGCCCTAATTTTAGAACCAGCAGGAACAGGAGCTGGAAAACGAACCTTGTTTAAGCCATAGTTTATTCTCATCTTGTAGGGCATTTTTAATTTGATTGCTTGAGATTCTAAAAGAGTTAGTAGAGATAGAGTCAAAAAGCCGTGGGCAATAGTAGTCCTATAGGGTGACTCCCTCTTAGCCCTCTCAACGTCAATATGAATCCACTGGTAATCGCCGCTCACATCTGCAAACTTGTTTATTCGATCTTGTGTAATTTCGAGCCAGTCTGTTATTGAGACTTCTTTGCCAACTAAGGAAAGTAGTTCCTCTACGCTGGTGATCTCTTTTACTGCCATCATGCCTCCAAAGGTTTAAGAGTTTTTAAATCTATCCTTTCAATATTTCTTGAGTTCTTCATCAGATAACCCGAAATAATGTCCTATCTCATGGAGTATTGTGGCTCTAATTTCATTGAAGAGCTCATCTTCATTACTACAATTAGCTTCAATATTTTTCTGATATAGAAAGATTGTGTCTGGGTAGGGATAATAATTTGTAAAAAAAGTATTCTGGTAATAATGAGTCTGACCAACAAAAAGTCCCAAGAGTTGATCTCTCCCAACCCTGAGGGAGTTAAGAGTATCCTCATCAGGGTAATCTTCGACAACGATGGTAATATTTTTAAATTCTGAAAGAAATTCTTTTGGGATACTCTGTAAAGCTCTTTCAGCGAGAAGCTCAAAGCGTTTCTTTTCGACTCTATAAGCCATTTTTAATTATATTATTACATATAAGTCAAGAGACTACAAAGTTTAGAATTACCCATTAAAATTATTGGTCTGAGTTAATTATTAAAAATCAGTTTATATTAAAATAGAAGATTTTATTGCTTGTTATTATAATTTTTAACATCCTGTTTAAGGGCTTCGAGTTCCTTTAAATCAAAAGTAGAGTACAAATAATAAAAAACTGAATTATTTGTGAGAAGGGGATCTAAGTCATTGTCTATTATCTTTTTATTTATAAGATTAAACCATTCTAAGGTACCCTTAATAGGTGAAAACTCTGTAAGGTTTATTCGAACGCCGAGAGTTTTAAGAAATTCAACTCCTTCCTTAATTTCTTCTAAATTTTGGTCTGGTATGCCGTACATAAGATAAACACCAATTTCCTTTTTTGTATAGCCCTCCTTCTTTAAACAATTAACAGCGTTGATAAGATCCTCGTTATTTACTTTAGCTCCTGTTTTTATTTGGCGGTCGCTATTAACTGTTTCGAGGCTCAGACGTATTGTTTTAAAGCCTGCTCGTTTCATTAGGAAAGCCAATTCATCATCGATGAAACGAGCATGAAGCCCATTAGGTGTGTGGAGTCTAATATCTAATTCTAAATCGATAATCTTTTTAAGGATTGGTTTTATATGTTTTGAAGAATCTATTAAAAGGGCATCATCATAAAAGACAAAGTCTCTAACTCCTCTTTTATAAAACTCAATTATCTCTATTAAAATATCCTCTATTGGGATTTTATAATGACCATTTGAGAGAATAGTAGAAGCACAATAGGTACACCTGAAAGGGCAACCTTCAGTGGTCAATAAAGGTGCAAAGGGATAGTGCTCATAAAGATTAAGATTATAATAGTTTAAAGGTTTTTTTTCTCTAATCAATCTAACACCAAAATTTTCCAAAACTTCTATGAATTTTTCACCTATGCGACCTTTATAAATATAGTCAGCATTAGAG
>JAOAEO010000069.1 GCA_026416735.1 Thermodesulfovibrionales bacterium | reverse complement strand
ATTACAGCTCTTAAACTTTGATTTTCTGCAAAGATCTTTTCCTCTTTTAGTGTTCCTCTGCCATCTTTCTTATGTTTAAATCTCTTAATAGATCTATTAAAGGAGCCTGCTGCCACTTATAATACTGCCCCGTATTGATGCTATGTTTCTTGCATATCTCTGACACTAATTTTTGTTTATGATAACTTCTTTTACTATCTCATACTTTTTGTAGGCTGAAGAGGTCTTCTGTTATCATCATTCCCAAATTCTGTCTCATTTGGTGGTGATTAAATAAATAAATGATTTTGCTTACAATAAATTAAAAGAGAACCCTATATTTAGGGATTGCTTCAAGGAAAAAATTATCGAGGGTTTATAAAGAAAAAAATAACCAGAGTTAGGTTCCAATTTATGTAATCAAAATCAAGAGAACTATTAGACCACCCTTTACCTAAAATACAGAGATAGATTTTTGTGCTACTCTATTTAGCGAGTTTCTTACAAAGCTCAGCCACTCTAACACCAAGTTTAAAACCGTCATCTAATGCGCTGGCATCGGGGTGTCCAACACAAGCTACACCATAATGTCCCGAAGCTGACATAGGGTCTCCAACGATGATCATTCCATAAATGAGCATGCAAGTTAAGATAGAGATTATTGTTGTCTCTTTTCCTCCTGTATGGTGTCCTCCTGTAGCAAAGGCAGCTCCAACCTTGTTTTCCATCTTCTTACGCAAACCCACAAAGTCATCAAAGACCTTCTTTAGCTCCGCTGCCATGACCCCAAAGTATACTGGAGAGCCAGCAATTATACCATCAGAGTTAAGAAAATCATCTTTTGTTACTTCTTGGGTGCTCTTGATTAGAGCAGTAACACCCACTGACTGCACTCCCTTTGCAATCTCTTCTGCAAGCCTCTTTGTATTGCCCCCTCTTGAATAGTACAAAATTAAAACCTGCATAAACCCTCCCAAAATTATTTATTCATAGACTCTACTGATCCATAAGCTTTTGAAAAGTTGCGGTAAAAATACTCACCTTTAATCACATTAGTAGTACTAAATCTCAATATAAACAGATATGTCTATTCAACCCTTCTCTATCAAAATATTTTTACTTCTACTTCATCTCCAGCATTCACCCCAGTTTTGTTAGGTGGTATTGTTACAGTACCTTCACCTTTAACAAGCAAAGATACGAGTCCTGATTTACCTAATAAAGGATGAGCTATAAATTCAGAATCCTTCTCTTCAATAAATACTCTAATGTGATCCTCTCTTCCTGCTGCAGATGGGATATTTTTTGCTATCTTTGCTTTGATTGTCCTATAGGGAAATTTATCGTTAGTTAACCCTGTTAAGAGGTTTAAAATAGGTCTAACTATGAGATCAAAACATATGACTACTGCAACAGGATGTCCAGGTAATCCAAAAATGGGAACATTATCTACAATACCTCCTATCATAGGTTTGCCAGGTCTTATAGACAATCCATGAAAGAGAACCCCTGGACCTCCAATGTCATCGATTATCTTTGCAACCATATCTTTTGTGCCTGCCGATGTTCCGCCGCTAATCAGGATCATCTTTGAGTCCGATAAAGATTTTTCAATAATATCTCGAATCATTTTATAGTCATCAATTACGATACCTCTTTTTAGAGCAATGCCACCGTTTTCTTTCACCAGTCCCGCTAAAGTAAAAGAATTGATATCTCTGATTTTGCCAAGACTTACTGGTAGATGGTGAGGTATTATTTCATCACCTGTAGAAATTATAGAGACAGGAGGTTTTTTGTAAACCTTAATCTCGGTGATTCCAACTGCTGCAAGAGCTCCGATATCCTGAGCTCTCAATTTGCTGCCTTTCCTGATTAATATCTCGTTCATTTTTAGATCTTCGCCTTTTTGAATGACATTTTCACCGGATGCTACTGATTTAGTAATCTCGATCATATCAGATGAAATAATTTGGGTATTCTCAAGCATAATTACGGCGTCTGCACCAGTCGGTAGCATTGCACCAGTAGAGATTTTAGCTCCTTCTAACTTATTAAGTTTAAAGTCTGGAGCCACCCCCATAGGTATCTCGTATTTTACATCGATATATGTTGGTGAGGTTTCTGAGGCTCCATAGGTATCAGATGAAATTATAGCGTAGCCATCGACGGTAGAACGCGGAAAGTTTGGTAAATCCTCGGGAGAGAGAACATCGTCAGCTATGATGCGCCCATAACAGTTTTCTATTTTTAGAACTTCCAAGGCTAAATCAGCTTTTTTAATATTGTTCATAATCAATTTTAGAGCTTCAGCTGGTAAAAGAAATTCTTTGTTTAACATCTTTTTAAATTTGAGTATTACAGTTAATTTTAAAGTTACTCACCAGTAACTCTTTTAAGCGATTTTCAACAGCCCGGTTCTCCATAATTACCACAGCAATTTTTCATTCTATAAAGCTTAATTGCATTGTTTTTGAAAAAGAGAAAAATCTTCTTGTGAAGAGGCATTTTTACTTGAAGATTAGAAAAAAGAGAGCTTACATTCGGTTTTTTATGATCACACATCTTCGAGATATCTATTCATAAAGCTAAAAGATTCAGATCAGTTAAAAGGTACATATAAAGAATGATAAGCACCATTTCTATACACTATCAAAGACATCTGTTTTAGATCTTTGAAAGTAGCTATAATCTCTCTAAATTGATTCATGTTTTTTATCTTTTTTCTGTTTATCTCTGTAATGATGTCGTTTTTTTGTAGGAAACCTTTCGCTGGACTACTTACGTCGATATCGATTACTATTACACCATTAAGAGTCTTTGGGAGTTGCATAGATTTTCTCATCTCCGGTGTAATATTTTGGATAGTTACGCCTCTGAAAAAATCGTTCCTTTCCTGAGCGACTAATAGCTTCTCAGAAGGTAGTTCGGATATAGTAACTTTTAAAGTTCTAATTGAATCTCCTCGAAGTAGCTTAATGGGCACTTCCTTTCCAGGTAGAGAGTTTGCCACCATATTACGAAGAATAGTAGGATCGTTAACTTCTTTTCCATCAAATTCTAAAAGAATATCTCCTTTCATCAACCCAGCTTTATGAGCTGGGCTTTGCTCTGTGACGTCAGTAACAAGAACACCTCTATCATTCTTCAGTTTGAAATGTTGGACTAATTCGGGAGTCAGATTTTGTACTGTTACACCTAGCCATCCCCTAATAACCTTACCCCTTTTAACAAGATGTTCCATCACGGTCTTTGCCATATTGCTGGGTATTGCAAATCCAATTCCCTGAAACCCCCCTGAAGTGCTAAAGATTGCTGTATTAATACCTATAAGTTCCCCTTTAGTATTAACCAGTGCTCCACCAGAGTTACCAGGATTGATAGCTGCATCGGTCTGAATAAAGTCTTCATAATCGGCGATGCCGACGTTAGCCCGCCCCATTGCACTTATAATACCTGAAGTAACAGTCTGGTGAAGTCCAAAGGGATTACCTATCGCTATGACTGTTTCACCTACTCTTAATTTATCTGAATCACCCCACTTTATTGTAGGCAGCCGTTCTGCATCTATTTTAATGACAGCGAGATCAGTTTTAGGATCTGTTCCGATAATCTTTCCCTTAAACTCTCTTCTATCGGATAGTCTTATTCTGATATCATCAGCACCCTTTATGACATGATTGTTAGTAAGGATATAGCCATTTTTATCTACAATGACCCCTGAACCTAAGTTTGCTACTCTGTGTTCTCTCTTCCTTCTTAGTTCGAATTCATCGCCAAAAAACTTTCTAAAAAGAGGATCATCAAAAAAAGGGTGTGGAATACCAGGGGTTTTAATAGTTCTTGTAGTAGAGATATTGACCACTGCGGGCCTGACTGCTGCAACTATTTCTGCCATAGCCTGACTCGCCTTTGTAAGAAACTCGATGGAGTCCTTAGAGACCCTTGGTTCATCGGCAGAGATAGCATCAAAGAAGGAGCTAATTACAAAAATGACTATTAAAGCTGAATATGAAAATAATTTTTTCATTGCTTTCTTGCTTTTAAAGAAAAATAATTATATTATATAAAAATAACTATTAATTTAAAAACATAACAACTAAAGAAAGAAGTAAAACAATTGAGGAAAGAAGAAAAGCAGAGCGAGTTAAATATTATAATTCAATAACTTATAAGCTTTTTAGTAAAAATGCTCCTACCCCTGAAAAATTTCTAAGGACTGCCGACATTCTTGATATAAGTAGCGGTGGGATTAGAATAAGAACTTTAAGCATCGAAACTAATTTCGATGTAGGTTCGATTCTTCTTCTAAATATCCCTTTACCAAGAATGCCTGTAACTCTCTCAGTTTTAGGAAAGGTCAGATGGATAATGTTAGATACCCCTAAGACCCGTCAGGTAGGCATAGAATTTATAAAACCGGTAGAGTAGTTCACTAAATTTTTGGAGTCATCTCTGACTTTTCGACCCCCCATTTTCATAATCATAATTATTGCAATAGTCCTTTGTAAAAAAATTTCGTTTATGTTCAATCTATCTATAGGCTATTAATAATGCGATTATAAAGAGAGTCATTTATTAAATGAGGCAAATTCTATAGATAATTTTAAAGATAGAGTTTTTTGTATCTTCAAGGTATTGAGAAAGCCCCCCTTTTTAGATGCTTAAAGATGGAGAACTTTTACAATTAAGTTATCACTTAATCAAAAAAATTTGTAAAAAATGTTGTTCTCTTAAAAATATCTTTACATCATTTATTATGGAAGGGGTAAGGTTGTAAATATAAGCCTGGATGGTAGAAAGCAGATATTAGCTAATCATAAAAGGGGTATTTCTACGGAGAGATGTCCTTACTTGACAACAGGACCTCACCAGCTACTTGTAATTGCTATGGAAGATTCATATATTGGTCTTTTATCAAGGGGTACTTTTGAGAGATTTTTTACAGGACAAAAGACTTTTAAAACAGATAATAGACATACTCTGTAAAAAACTAAGAAGAGCATAGTTAATTATAGAGGTTTTGGATATAAAGATAGAGCCGAAGAGACTGTCACTCCTTTACTCGTTAAACATATTTACGAAGGATATCGAGATTATAGATAAGAAATATAGACTGTTAAAAGCTTAGTTTTATGAGAAAGTAGACTTTTAACTGAAACTTTTAAAGTTAAGATATCTTCTTAAATTTTTCATCCCTTGATAATGCTTACGGGTTGAATCTCTATGGCTTTTTTGGCTGGATAAAGCCCAGCTAACATGCCAATGAGAATTGTAGCTACTAAGGTAATAGCAAGACCAAACAAGGATATAGCTATCGGTAAAGCGGCAAAATAGAAAATCATTAGACTTGCAAAGATGCTTAAGAAAAGACCAGCAGTACCTCCTACCCACGAAATTGTTGACGATTCTATCAAAAACTGAAGCATAATATCCCTCTTTCTTGCTCCTAAGGCTCTCCTAATTCCTATCTCTATTTTCCTTTCGTTTACAATTAAGACCATGATTGAAAGAATTCCTAATCCACCTATGATAAAAGAGATTAAGGAAGCTATTCTCCCTAAAATTTTTATCATATCCATGGCTTGTGTGCTAAGAGCTACAACATCTTTTAGGTCAATTACAGTAAAGTCATCCTTCTTATCGCCTGTTATTTTATGTCTTTTTCTCAATATATTTGTAATTTCCATTTTTACCTGAGAAGTCGCATCCCTATCAACAACTTTTACAGATATATTATTTATATATCTTTTATTTACAAAGGCTTTCAAAAAGGTGTTAAGGGGGACAAATATTTGATTGTCTTGATCAAAACCCGAGATATCGACTCCCTTTTCTTCCAATATTCCTATTATCTGGCATGGCACCCTGAATATTAGAATGTTTTTACCCAAAGGGTCTTCATCACCAAAAAGCTTTTCTGCTACTTTTCTACCTATCACTGCTACCTTCTGGAGGTTATTATTGTCATCATCGCTGAAGAAACTCCCTCTTTCTACTTTGAAATTTCTTACTTCAGTATATTCTGGTGTAACTCCCATTACAAGTACTGAGTTTAGAGTTAGATGTTGGTATCTTACTGGAAAGACCTTATTGGCTGATGGTGCAACGTCTTCTATGAGAGGTGAACTCTCCTTTATTGCTATGGCATCTTCAATGGTTAGAGTTGTTGCTTCACCTATGAGGTTTGTTGCGGTACTGACCCTTCTAACTAAGCCGCTTCTGACTATCAGGAGGTTCTCACCAAGCTTCGATATCTCTATTTCGGTCTTCTTAGCGAGTGATTCAGAGAGATTGGAGACTACCACTAAGGAGAAAGTACCCAAAAAGGCTCCAAGCATAGCAAGGGCAGTTCTCAATTTAAAGTTACTGAGAGATCTGAAGGCGATCTTGATATTAAGGAAAAGCCTTATCATCCTTTGATAGCCTCTATGGGGTTTAAGTTAGAGGCTTTGCGAGCTGGTTGTAAGCCAAATATGATTCCTACTGACCATGAAAGGACGAAGCTAACGGTGAAAGCCTTCCAGGAAAAGTATATAGGGAATTGAGCAATATAGGTGAGTAATTTTGATGCTATTAAAGAAATTAAGAAACCTAAAACACCCCCTAAGGTAGTGATTATAATCGATTCACCTAAGAATTGTAGTAAAATATCTCTCTTTTTTGCTCCTGTTGCTCTTCTAATCCCTATTTCCGATGTCCTTTCTTTTACCGAAAGCAAAAAGAGATTAGTCAAAACAAAACCAGCAACGATTAAAGACATGATACCTGTTATTCCTAAAAAAGTTACAAGTGAACCTGTTAAAGCTACTAAGAACTTAACTATATCCTTTGGGGTGACTATTCTAAAATCATCTGGTTCGGTTGCATCGAGATTATGTCTTAATCTTAAGAAGGTTCTTAACTCTTCTGCATGATTATAGAGGTTTTCCTGATCGATAAACCTTGCTCTAAAAGCTGTTATATATTTAGTCTCGTTCTGGATCTTTTTCATAACTGTAGTTATCGGCATTATTATCCTATCATCGAGATTCTCTCCAGCTGGGGATGTTCCTCTCTCGGATAAAACTCCAACGATTTGAACTGGTATCCCCTTTACTAACACATACTTGCCTACTGGGTCCTCATCTTTAAAAAGCTCTTTCATCAAATGCTGCCCTATAAGTCCTACATTTTTAAGACCTTTTACATCTTCCTCTGTGAAGTCCGAACCTTGAACCACTGGCCAAGACCAAGCACGACTGTAATCACTCGTTGAGCCTAAAAGGAGAGTTTGATATTTACGATCTTTATAAGATATATTTACTCCTCTTACTGAGGTCATTGGGACAACGAGGTAAGCACGGCTAAAGGTTTCTCTTACGGAATCTACTTCTTTTATAGTAATAGTTTTTTGTCTTAGCCCTAAGGCTCTTGCTTCCTCTCCCCCACTAAAAACGAGGAGAGAATCAGGACCAAACCTTGCTACAATCTCAAAGGCTTTTTTGTAAGCTCCCTCAACGGCAGCTACGATGGTAGTAATGGCTGCAATACCAAGAGCAATACTTATTAAGCAGAAGAAAGTTCTCAATTTAAAAGAGATAACTGCCTTAACAGACTGTGATGCTATCTTAGTTAGGTTAAGCATTTTTAAAATATATTTATATTATGACATTTATTAACTAAGTTTATCATGTAAAGAATGAATGTAAATAGTTCTTTCAATTTTTATTCTTATTTAAATCTGTACTATATCCCTTTTACAGGATACCTTTAGCCTTTTAATTCTTAGAGCATTATGCAACAGCTCCTTATATGTACCTCTTAATGAGTAAAACTCTGCACATAAAAACTACTATAAAATCTTATCTCCATTCCCTATTTTCTCCTTTGCTTTCTTAAAACCATCAAACTCATTAAGCCAAATCTATTTCTTCTTTATCTACTCTCATTACTCTCTCAATGTCAGCATCTCCTTTAGGATAATCATAAGAGGTGTATAACCTGTCTCTTATACAC
>JAOAEO010000068.1 GCA_026416735.1 Thermodesulfovibrionales bacterium | reverse complement strand
GTATACCTAATTAACTGAATACCTTCCAGTGAACTCTTTACTGCCTTGCTACCATCTATAGCAGCATTCGTAGCATTTAAAGATATCTCTTCAGCAACTTTAGCCTTCTCCGTTATTTCATGAGCAGAGATCGCTGCCTTGTTAACTGATTGGTTGGCTTTATCTACTTGTAGCATCTGAGATGAAGCACCACTCTCTAATTGCCTTAAAACAGACATTATTCTCGCAGTATCAATGTTGACCTCCTCAGCAGAAGCTTTCACTTTTTCAATTAGCTCAGAAAGACCTTCTACCATAAAATTAAAAGCATCTGCCAAAGAACCAAAGATATCAGTAGTTACTTCCAATCTCCGAGTAAGATCCCCCTCCGAAGCAGAGCTAAGAGTCTCTAAAAATTTGAGAATATTCTGCTGCATTTGCCTTCTCTCTTCATCAGTCTGAATCAAAGTAACTAACTTATCCATAGTTGCATTAAATGTATTTGCTAAATCCCCTAACTCGTCCCCTCTATCTTTAAAATGAATCCTTACACCATAATCACCTCCCTTAACTTGCTCTAAAATCGAATCAATTTCACCTAAAGGACGAATTATCCTTAGCTCAAACCAGGCAAAACTATATATTACAAGTAAAAAGGCTACTAAAATCGTAAGATAAGCAAAAAAACCACCCTTCAACTCAAACTCAGGTAAAATACTCGCATTGCTAATCTTTACTGATATAAACCCAGAAAGCTGATCTTCCCTATAATTAGTATGACATTTTAAACAAGCTTTATTAGCCCTTAAAGGCTTAGCATAGTTATAAATTAAACCCTCCTTTTTGTCAATATACGTAAGCTCTTCATTCTCACTAAAGGCTTTAAGAGCTTGAGATTCAAAAGCATCAACATCTTTACTATTAAAACTAATTATCTTAAAAGAATAAACAGAATTCGAACTCACAACATCCCCTAATTCCTTAGTCGCTACAGCATGATTCTTAATAGGCGTAGATTGTATAACCCATACCTTGAAATCTAATATCCTATTTGCTATCAGTTCAGCCTCCTTCTGTAAATTAGAAATTTGAATACTGCCAGCAACTACCAACAGAGCTAATATCGAAGCAAATAGAACTGCAACAAAAATTATAAAAAACCTGAAAATTAGACTCCTTTTCCTTCTTGTCTTTGCTCTAAAAACCATCGCACCTTACCTCTATATTTATCTAAAAGCTATATTCTTTCCTCGAAAATTTTATAACATTTAAAAAATTCCCAAAGTTTAATCCTCAAAGGTTGCCTTTAAAACCTCTCCAACTGATACTATACCCTGCTTTATCTTGTTTAATCCGCTTCTGCGCAAAGTTATCATGCCTAATCTGATGGCTTCCCTCTTTAGTTCTAAAGCATTAGCCCCTTGGAGTATCAATTCCTTTATCTCTTCTTTAAGAGGCATAACCTCATAAAGAGCTATTCTACCTCTATAACCCGTATTATTACACTTCTGGCAACCCTTACCCATATAAACCTTGACCTCTTTAGCCTCATCAGATGTAAAACCAATATCCAATAACATCTTGTAAGAAAGATTCTGCTCAACTCTACAAAAAGGACAAATAGTCCTGACAAGACGCTGAGCAACTACCATAATTACAGAAGAAGCAACTAAAAAGGGCTCTATACCCATATTCACAAGCCTCGTTATTGTGGTCGGTGCATTGTTAGTATGAAGAGTGCTTAAAACTAAATGGCCCGTTAAAGCCGCCTTTATTGCAATCTCCGCTGTCTCAAAATCCCTAATCTCTCCAACCATTATTATATCAGGATCCTGCCTTAAAAAGGCTCTAAGAGCATTCGCAAAAGTTAAACCAATTTCTTCCTTTATTTGAATTTGATTGATACCTGGAAAATTATATTCTACAGGGTCCTCAGCTGTCATTATATTAACATCAGGCTTATTTAATGTGGAAAGCATTGAATAGAGAGTAGTGGTCTTACCACTACCAGTGGGTCCTGTAACTAAGATCATTCCATAAGGTCTATTTATAGCAGTCATAAAGTCCGGTAAAGATTCTTCATCGATGCCAAGCTTGGTTAAATCAAGCTGTAAAATCTCTTTATCAAGCAGTCTAATGACTACCTTCTCACCAAAAATCGTTGGTAATGTCGAAATCCTACAATCAATATTTCTTCTCTCACCTAATCTTAGTTTCACTCTGCCATCCTGAGGAAGTCTCCTTTCAGAAATGTCCATATTCGACATTATCTTTATCCTCGAAACAAGAGCATTCTTTACCTTAAGAGGTAACTTCACAATGGGAGTTAATGCTCCATCTATCCTATATCTAACCACAACATCTAACTCGCCTGGCTCAATGTGAATATCGCTAGCCCTCGAATTTATTGCATTGACAAAGAGATTATTTACAAGTCTGACTATAGGAGCATCTATTAACTTTAATTCATCTTCTTCTTCTTTCTTATCTTCCTCCGGAACCAAACTTAATGCACTGTCAATGGCCTTATCTAAGCTCTCTTCAATTGGTAAATCGCTATCATGACTACTGACTTTGTCAAAGGGCTTATGAGTCTCCGTCTTTTTAAAATTTGCCTTAACAAAATCTATAATCTGAGACCCAGGAGCTATACAAACATCAATATTCATACCAGTAAGAAATTTCGCATCATTAATGGCAAGATGGTTAGAAGGATCAGCCATAGCTACTAAAAGGGTGTCTCCATTCTTTGAGATCGGAACAAAAAGATTCTTTACAATAAATTCATAAGGTAATAATTTCTTTATAAAGGGATCGATAGTAAAATTCTTTAGATCAACAATGGGAGCCTGATGTTGGGCGCTTAAAGCAGCTGTAAGTTTCTCTTCTGATATATAGCCTAACTTAAGAAGAACTTGAGCAAGCCTCTTGCCCTCTTTTTTTTGAATTCGCATTGCCTCTATAAGCTGCTCCTCCGTAATCAGCTTATTTTTCAATAAGAAAATGCCTAACTCCGATGCCCCTACTACACCCATGTATAAAATATATCCAGTTAAATATCTGCAAGTCAACAGTTATTATTACAAGTTTCTTCTTAATAAATTAAGAGGAAGAATTAAAAAATGCCCTGTACTTCCTTACTGCCATATAGACTGCAATATAACCTGCTAAACTAAAGATTAAACCGAGACAGAACGTTCCAACTATCAATGGCAATAGGAGAGACTGCATTCCCTGTAGAATCTGGAAGAAATTAACTTCTGCCCAGTTTAAATCGGGTAATATATCCTCGACATCAAGTAACTTGGCTCCAAACCAGGTAGAAAAGGCATAGACGGGAATAATGGTAAAGGGGTTAGTTATGTAGGTAGCAACTATCGTGATAAATTTATTGAGATTACATACCCAAGCTACAACAAAAGCTATGGAGGTGTGAAACCCCAAAAAGGGTGACATGCCAATAAAAATACCTACAGCAAATGAAAGAGCTATCCTCTGTGGAGAATCTTGAATAAAAATAATTTGCTTTAATAAATACTTAAGAGCTAAAATGTTGATACCCCTCTGATTTTAGAGGAATCTCCGTTCCATCCAGCATTACTACTACTCTTTCATCAGAGATTATCTCGCCAATGCAAGTTAATACAGCGCCAGAAGTCATTAAAGAAGAATTTAGAAAGCTTTCCTCTTCTGATTCTGATGTAGTAAAGAGGAGTTCATAATCCTCTCCGCCTGAAGTAGCAAAATTATAGGGGTTGAGACCTATGATACTACAGACCTGAAGCATATCCTTAGACATAGGTAATTTTTCTAAAAAAACCCGAGCGCCCACTTTGCTCTCATCACAAATTCTATTTAGGTCGATAAACAAACCATCGCTAACATCAATCATAGCTGTTATATGATCAATGGAGGGATGCTCAGGAAAGCTAACTAATGGAACGAGATGTCTTTTTAACAAGGATTCTACTAATGAAAACTCTAAACTTATCCTCTTTGAACCCATTTCCAAAACTAACTCTTTTTTATTAAAATCGACCTCTTTGTTTAATAGCCCAAAACGATAATCTCTTATAAATGCTCTATCTTGATAAATTAGTCTTCTTAAGATTTCTAATCCACATGCAGAATTGCCAATTGTATTTGTAATGTATATCCTGTCGCCAACCTTTGCATTACTTCTCCTTATAATCCTCCTTGAAGACCCGATCACCGTAGCTGAGACCATCGAATCCCTTAAAACTGCCGATATGTCGCCTCCAAGTAGAGTAGTACTATATATGCTATTTGCAACCTCAACCCCTTTGAAAAACTCCCAGAAAAACTCCTCAGAGGTGTCGCTCCTAAAGGCTACATTAAGAAAGATATAGCGGGGAACTCCGCCCATAGCATAGATGTCGCTAACATTAATCGATACCAATTTAAATCCAAGATGAAAAGGAGAAGTATAACTTAAGTCGAAGTGGATACCCTCTGCCATAAGGTCTGTAGTAACCAGCATATAGCCATCAAAAGGTTTAAAGACAGCAGCATCATCCCCTATGCTAACTACTATGGCACCATTCTGCCCCCTTTGCGAAGGATCAAACCTTTCCTTTATCTCCTTTAGTAATTGTAGTTCCCCTCTTTGCTGAAGTCTCATCTTGCCCTTTTTTATCATTACTACTTATGTTAAGATCCTTAATTGCTGTCTTTAAGACATCGTCCATAGTCTCTGCTAAAACAAAATTTATACCCTCCTTCACATAGGGAGGAAGTTCTTCAAGATCCTTCTTATTTCTATGAGGAATTATTATTGTTTTTATCCCTAATCTCTTTGCCGCGAGAGTCTTTTCTTTTAAACCACCTATCGGTAAAACTCTTCCTCTTAAAGTCACCTCTCCAGTCATTGCCACATCTCTCCTAACAGGTTTGCCTGTAAATATAGAAGCGATAGTCGTCGCAATGGTTATTCCAGCAGAAGGACCATCCTTCGGTATAGCTCCGGCAGGTACATGGATATGGAGATCTGTCTTTGAGAATATATCTTCCTTAATTTTTAATTCCTTTGCCTTAGACTTTATATAACTAAGGGCTGCATGGGCTGATTCTTTCATTACATCCCCTAATTGACCAGTGAGAGTCAAATTACCCTTCCCCCTCATCGTGGTTGCCTCAATAAATATGACATCTCCACCTGCTTCTGTCCATGCAAGGCCTGTTGCCACTCCCACTGCATCCTTCTTGAGTTCTTCCTCAGTTAGATACTTAGGTGCACCCAAATATTTACTTAGGTTTTTAGAGGTGATGATAAACTTTGTAGCCTTTTCTTCCGCTACCTTCCTCGCCACCTTTCTACAAAGATTGGCTATCTCCCGTTCAAGATTCCTAACTCCAGCTTCTCTTGTATAGTGGGTTATTATCTGTCTTATGGCTGAATCTCCAATCCTTAAGATATTATTATTAATGCCGTGCTCCTCAAGCTGTTTTGGAATAAGATATTTCTTTGCAATCTGCAATTTCTCCTCTTCAGTATAACCTGAAAGATAGATTATCTCCATCCTATCCTTAAGAGGAGTTGGGATAGTATCAGCTAAATTCCCTGTTGTAATGAACATTACATTCGATAAATCGAAAGGAACACCGAGGTAATGGTCCATAAAGGAATTGTTTTGCTCAGGGTCCAATACCTCCAAAAGAGCGGAGGATGGATCGCCTCTAAAATCCATCCCAATTTTATCTATCTCATCGAGCATGAAGACAGGATTGTTTGTGCCCGCATTCTTTATTCCTTGTATTATTCTACCTGGAAGGGCTCCAACATAGGTTCTCCTATGGCCTCGAATTTCAGCCTCATCTCTGACTCCTCCCAAAGACATTCTAACAAACTCCCTACCAAGAGCCCTCGCAATAGATCGCCCAAGAGAAGTCTTACCAACTCCTGGAGGACCTATAAAACATAGAATAGGACCTTTCATCTTCTCTTTCAGTTTTCTTACACTTAAATATTCCAATATTCTCTCTTTAACTTTTTCGAGATCATAGTGGTCTTCATTCAAAACCTTCTCAGCCATCTTAATATCTAATTGATCTTGGGTGCTCTTTGACCATGGTAGTTCCGTTAACCACTCTAAATAAGTTCTTATTGTCCCTGCCTCCGCGCTATCGGGATGCATCTTTTCAAGTCTCTTAACTTGCTTCTCGGCTTCTTTCAGTACCTTTTCAGGCATCTTCGCCTCTTCAATCTTTCTTTTAAACTCCTTTATCTCTTCTCCACGCTCATCTATGTCACCCAATTCCCTCTGGATAGCCTTTAGTTGTTCTCTTAGAAAATACTCCCTTTGAGTCTTGTCTATTTCGCCCTTAGCTTCGGTCTGAATCTTCTGTTGAATCGTGAGTAACTGAATCTCCCTCGTTAAAATTTCACCTATCTTTTTAAGTCTCTCTATTGGATTTGTCATCTCCAGTATTTCTTGTGCTTGCTCAGTCTTAAGTCCAAGATTGGCAGAGATCATATCAGCAAGTTTTCCGGGATCATCCATATTCTCGACAGCAATCATAATATCAGGTGGAGCAGCCTTTCCAAGGGAAATTGTCTTTTCCAGTTGAGCCTTAACATTCCTTATTAAAGCTTCATTTTCTAAAGTCATTTCTCCAATATCTTCATCGACTATCTTCTCAATCTCAGCCGATAAAAAGGGTTCAGTCTGATTAAAAAGCAAAACCTTAGCTTTACTTAAGCCCTGAACAAGTATCTTTACTCTCCCATCTGGCAATTTAAGCATCCTTAAGATCATACAGACTGTACCCATAGAATAAAGATCATCGGGAGCTGGAATTTCAACATTTACGTCCTTTTGAGTTAAAATCAAGATCATCCTGTGAGTATTTAGAGAATTATCAATCGCTTTTATAGAGATTTCTCTGCCTACAAAGAGAGGAACAATCATAAAAGGAAAAATAACTATATCCTTTACAGGTAAAATAGGAAGTACATCGGGTATTTCAATCTCTTTACTGTTAGCATCCTTCACTGCATCGCTCATTCTATTTCCACCTCCATCTCTTAACCTTTTTGCTCTATCTTAATTTTAATTAGTTTATCCTTTAGTTTTGGAAACTTGATAGTTACCACACCGTTCTCATAAAAGGCTTTACCAGCAACGGTATTTACAGGTATCGGTATTTTAATAACTCTTCTTGCTGTTTTGATATTTCTTTCAACACACAAAAAAGTATGTATCTTGGTTGGAGATTCCACATTCTGAGCAAGCCACAGTCCTTCAATGATTAATAAGTCTTCATAAACCTTTATAGATATATTATCTACATCGATTCCAGGTAAATCTATTTTAAAGATCAGCTCTTCATCTGTCTCATAAAGATCTATGAGTGGCTCCTTATAAGCTTTAACTTCGTATAAGAAGAGACTTCTTTTCATGATAAGGTCCTGATTCTTTCTAATAAGAACTCTTTAAATGCTTTTGATAATTCGCCATTTGACAAAGCGAAATCGACTGTAGCCTTTAGATACCCCAATTTATCACCAGCATCGTATCTCCGCCCTTTAAAGAGATAACCATATAAATTAGTGTTTTTGACAATACCAGATAATCCATCTGTAAGCTGGATCTCCCCTCCCACGCCTGGCTCAAGCTTCTCGAGTATAGGAAAGATATCTGGCGTAAGGATATACCTACCTAAAACAGCCAAATTTGAAGGCGCCTTTGTAGGTTCTGGCTTCTCTACGAGACTCTTAATCCTTAATATATCTCCCTCTAACTCAGCATCAACTATCCCATAACGATTAACTTCCTCTTTCGGAACCTCTATCAAAGCGATGACAGGACATCTCTTTATCTCAAAAACCTTTATCATATCCTCAAGCAAAGTGCTCGAAGGATCTATTAGATCGTCGCTTAGTATTACTACAAAGGGGCTATCTCCAACAAAGGGCTTTGCGCAAAGTACGGCATGCCCTAAACCAAGCGGAGACTTCTGGCGTATATAGGCAAATCTAATTTCATTAAGTCTATTGATCTCTTCCAGTTGTTTTATCT
>JAOAEO010000067.1 GCA_026416735.1 Thermodesulfovibrionales bacterium | reverse complement strand
CATTATTGCTGCTCCTGTTTTTCCTGTAGAACCAGCTACTACTAAAACATGTCCGTAGTCGCCTTTATGGGAATATCTCTCCCTTGGAGGTAAGATTTTAGACACCATCTCCCTTTCGATCAAATTGACCTTCAAATCTTTTGATTCGAGTAATTTTCGATCAAAACCGATGTCTTCAATGAAAAGTTTACCTGTAAAGGCTGCACCTGGATATAAAAAATGCCCCCTTTTGGGTAGTCCAAAGGTGACTGTGTAAGTGGCTCTAATAGCATTGCCAAAGATTTCACCTGTATCAGCAGAAACACCTGATGGTATATCTACGGCTACAACGGGCATCTTTGAATCATTTATCTTAGAGAATATCTTTAGTAAGCTATCATTAATAGGTTTATTCAGACCTGTTCCGAAGATGGCATCGACTATTATAGCTTCATGTAAATCTCTTTCAGTTGGTGTCTGTGAGAACTCAATCTCAAAACCAAAATGTCGAGCTATCTCATATTGTTTTTTACAGTCTTGACTAAGTTCCTCTTCATTAGCAAGTATTATGGCTTTAACCCTATATCCCCAATTATGTAAAATTCTCGCAACTACGAGACCATCTCCCCCATTGTTACCCCTGCCAGCTACTATTAAAACTTTTTTTGGGGGAAAAAATTCTTTTATTTTAGATGCAACAGCCAACCCAGCTCTTTCCATCAAAACCAACGAAGGGATACCATAATCACTAATGGTCAATTTATCAATTTGTTTCATCTCCTCAGAATTAACTACCTTCATAGAGGTTACCAGTGATCAAACTTCTCTACAATTATTCTTTCACTGAAATATAAGGGAACTTTAGTCTTCTTCGACTAATTCTGTATGAATAAAGGCTAATATGGCTGAATGGGGGACGACAACATATTTCTTTCCTTCATATTCTATCTCGATAGCTGCATCCATTAAAAAGATGGCGTAGTCCCCCTCGCTCACCTGTAAAGGTATATACTTAACCTCCTTTTTTTTACTTGTATACCAACTTTCATCATAATAGGAGGAGTCATGCACAAAATAGCCTGGACCTGTCTTAACTACGTAACCGCTTTGAACTTTCTCTTTTTCCTTTACAGTAGGCGGTAAATAAAGACCAGCTGAAGTCCTTTCTTGCCTGCTATCGAGGTCAATAAGAACCTTATCGCCAACTAATATGAGATTTTTTTTTGTCTTCATGACATCCTGCACACTTTATTTAGATTTAGCATAATGTATATTTTAGCATGATTTACAAGTTAATTCGATTCTTTAGTAATAGGCGGCTTATTTAATGATTATCTCAATCTCCTCTACATCTTTCTGCATTATGATCTTGAAGGCTTTCGTTGTAATTTTATTATCTGTAAAACTTATAATAATATAAAAGGAGTCTTCATAAAAGGCAAGAGATAGGTCAGTAGAGGAAGGGTAGGGAGGAGCTACAGGGTGTGAATGGAAGATTGCTACTAAAGATAGGCTCTTTTCTCTTATATCTTTCATTACTTGAAATTGTTCTTTGGCATCCATTCTATATTTTACTGAAGATTCTTCAACATTGGTCATTTTGTATATGGCAAAAACTTCATTTGCTCTACCTGCAAGGATACCACAAGCTTCAAGGGGATATTTCTCTTGGCAATAATTTAACATCTCCAAATAAATGTCTCTTGGAATTATTAAAGAGTTTGTAGTATTGTTTACCATAACAATAAATGGTATTTCTTTTAGTTTAACTTTTTTTGTTGGCTTTGAGTAGATTCAAGGTTTATTATATATTTACTATTAAAGGAAAGCTATAAAATTTTAGAGATTCCATAAAATTTTTGGAAATTGAATAATCTAAATTTTCTTTTGATAATTCAGAAGGAGCAAAAATGGACATTAGAGAGTTAAGAAAAGTTGCTAAAGAGAGACTTAAAGGTTTCTGTAGAGTTTGTGATGTTTGTAACGGGGTTGTGTGTGCTGGTGAAGTCCCCGGAATGGGGGGAATAGGTACTGGAAGTTCATTCAGAGCAAACCTTGAAGCGTTGGAGCGTTATAAATTTAATATGCGGTCAATCCATGATGTTAGAAATCCAATTACTACTTTTAAATTGTGGGATGAAACCCTCAGTTTTCCTGTACTTGCAGCTCCTATGACGGGTGTCTCCTATAATATGGGAGGAGCATTAACGGAGGCAGAATTTATCGACGATATAATCTCTGGTTCTCTGATGGCTAATACCATAGGTATGTGTGGTGATGGCGCCGACCCCACCTTTTTAGAAAGTGGTTTAAAGGCTATTAAGAGAAATAATGGCAAAGGAATAGCGATTATAAAGCCTCGCAAATATGATGAGATAATTAAGAGAATTCAACTTGTAGAGGAGGCAGGTGCAATCGCTGTTGGCATAGATGTTGATGCAGCTGGGCTTGTAATAATGGCAATGAAGGGACAGCCTGTAGAGCCTAAATCTATCGATGAACTAAAAGCAATTATTGGATCGACTAAATTGCCCTTTATAGTAAAAGGGATCATGACCCTCTCAGAGGCTATTATAGCTGCAGAATGTGGAGCTTCAGCGATAGTCGTATCAAATCATGGCGGTAGAATACTCGATCATACTTTAGGAGCTGCCGATGTTTTACCAGAAATAGCTATAAATTTGAAAAATAAGATCTTGATTTTTGCTGACGGAGGCGTTAGAAGTGGAGCAGATGTTTTAAAGCTTTTAGCTCTTGGTGCTGATGCCGTTCTACTGGGAAGGCCTTTGATAATAGGAGCTTTTGGAGGTAGAAGAGAAGGAGTTGCTTTTATTCTTGATAAAATTAGGAGTGAGCTCACTCATGCGATGTTGTTGACTGGGGTTGAAAACGTTAAAAATGTCAGTAGGGATATTCTTGTAAAGATGTGAAATTATAGCCAAGAATTTCTCAGTTTTTAATAGAAATGTAGCGATGACCTCAAGAGATGATCATTTCTTAAAGCTGTCTTTTGTGGGTTTTTTAGAAACAATTTTTATTATTTATAGTGAGATAATAATTTTGACTTTGAAAATTAAACAGAAGATTTTAATATGAGGTCGATTAGGATAGCTCTCTGTCAAATCAACCCTACAGTTGGGGATTTTGACGGTAATGTCAAAAAGATATTAGAATACATAGATTTAGCTTCGCAATTCTGTCCAGAAATTATTGCTTTCCCAGAGTTAGTCATAACGGGTTATCCACCTGAAGACCTACTTTTGAAGCCCCAATTCATTGAAGATAATTTAAAGGCACTCAATGCAATCAAAGAAAAAGTTGGAGATGTCATAGTAATTATTGGTTTCGTCAATAAAGTAACAGATATCTATAACGCTGCTGCTATTATCTATCGAGGAAAGGTTATAGATGTTTACCATAAAGTATATTTACCTAATTATGGAGTTTTTGATGAGTTTAGATATTTTCAAGTTGGAGCCCGTTATCCAGTATATGACATCGATGGAATAGTCTTTGGGGTGAGCATATGCGAAGACATCTGGTATCCAGAGGGTCCTCCTACAATACAATCCTTTGTAGGGGCTGATTTTATAATAAACATTAATGCTTCACCCTACCATATTGCTAAGTCAAAATTTAGGAAAAAGATGTTATCAGTTAGAGCTTTTGATTGTAATGTCATCATCGTTTATGTAAACATGGTTGGTGGCCAAGACGAACTCGTTTTTGATGGAAATAGCTTTGTCGTTAATCAAAGGGGCGATATAATAGCAGAAGGCAAGAGTTTTGAAGAGGATTTAATTATTGCAGACCTTAATCTCGAGTCGGTCTTCATCAAAAGACTCCACGATCCTCGTAGAAGACAGCAAGCTCTTTCGCTATTAAAAGAGAGAGTGGAAAGAATAAAGATTCCCTTTAGCTTTAATTCAAGAAAGCAGATGCATAAGGTGTGTCCCCCCAAATTTTCTTTACCTTCAGTGATCCATGAATATTCAGAGGAGGAGGAAATTTATAAATCCTTAGTAATCGGTACGAGGGATTATATAAAAAAGAATGGTTTTAAAAAAGTCTGTATCGGATTGAGTGGAGGGATTGATTCCTCACTTGTCGCATCAGTAGCTGTCGATGCTATAGGAAAGGAAAATGTGATGGGAATCTTCATGCCATCTCCCTATACTTCAATAGAAAGTAGGGAGGATGTTTATCAACTTTGTGCCAATTTAGATATTAAGATCATAGAAGTTCCCATAACCCCTATATTTAATTCTTATCTTGAGACTCTTAGTAAAACATTTTCTAAATTAGAACCCCCCGATAGATTAAAGGATACAACTGAGGAGAATATCCAAGCAAGAATTAGAGGTAACCTATTAATGGCTTTCTCAAATAAATTTGGATGGCTTGTCCTTACAACGGGTAATAAATCTGAGATGAGTGTAGGCTATGCGACGCTTTATGGAGATATGGCTGGCGGTTTTGCAGTCATCAAAGATGTTCCCAAAACTCTTGTCTATAGACTCTGTAAATGGAAAAATCATCACTCCTCAAAGGAGATTATACCTAAGAGGGTATTTATTAAAGAGCCCTCTGCAGAACTAAAGCCTGGACAAAAAGATACAGATACTTTACCACCCTATGAGATTCTTGATCCAATTGTTAAAGCCTATGTAGAGGATGATTTGAGTTTTGAAGAAATTGCCGAAATTAATCCAAAGTGTGAAAGGGAATGTATAAAGGATGTTATTAGGATGATAGATGTCAGTGAGTATAAGAGAAGACAATCCCCACCCGGTATTAAGATAACCCCAAGAGCCTTTGGTAAAGATAGGAGGTTTCCTATTACTAATAGATATAGGAGTTGGTGATGAAAGGAAAAATTTTTTATTTGAAAAGATTTATGAGAATTTTAATTTTGGCGGTCTTTTCTCTAATAATCATAGATCTCTCTCTTTTCAATAATTCTTTCTCTTCTGAAAAGTCTCAAAAGGTTCAATCCTTCCAGTATTCTAAAAATCCAGAGTTACAACAAATAAAGCCTAAAAAACCAGTCAAAATTAAACTGAAGAGAAGTGCAAAGGGTGAGTATTCCTGGGAATTATCAGGCGATAATGTTGATGATATCGTTAAAGCTGATAAAAGATTACGAAAGCTACTTGAGACCGAGTAGATTTATAAAAGATAAACATCTTTAAAAAAATGAATTCAAAAAAGAGTCAAGTTCAAGGAACGCTCTTTGTAGTTGCCACCCCAATTGGTAATTTGGAAGATATAACTTTGAGGGCTCTGAGGGTCTTAAAGGAGGTAGATTTTATTGCTGTTGAAGACACTCGACATTCTATGAAACTCCTGAATTACTATAATATTTCAAAACCTCTCATAAGTTATTGGTCGGAGAAGGAAAAAATCAGAGCAGAGCAGATAATAAAACGACTTAAGGCTGGACAGAGCTGCGCTTTGATTTCAGATGCTGGTACCCCCGGGATTTCCGATCCAGGGGCTCTATTGATTAAGAAGGCAATTGAAGAAGATATATCTATAATAGCCATTCCTGGTCCCTCTGGTGTAATATCTGCATTATCAATCTCTGGACTACCTACCGATGAGTTTCTCTTCGTAGGTTTTTTACCTTCTGACCCTACGGGACGCCGAAAAAAGCTTCAGAAGTTAGCAGTCGAGACGAGAACATTGATTTTTTATGAGGCACCCCATAGACTTCTTGAAACATTAAAGGATATCAAAGAATTTTGTGGTGATAGAGATGCTGTAGTAGTTAAAGAACTTACCAAGTTATATGAAGAAATCCTTAGGGGAAGACTAACTGACCTTATTATGCTTTTGGAAAATAGAAAGATTGCTGGAGAGTTTATTATCCTTATTCGTGGGGCAGAGAGGCAAAAAGTGAGCTTCACTGAAGCACTCAATGAGGTAAAACTTTTAATGAAAAGGGGCATTGGCAGAAAAGAGGCTGTTAAGAGGGTTGCAGATGATTATGGTTTAAGCAAAAAAGAGCTTTATGACAAAAGCATAGCTATCGATAATCAAAGTCTTTAGAGGAATATAAAAAATCTTCTCAAAGGGTCAGGAGATTTAAATTTGGAGTATTTTGGATTGGAACTCCTACACGTTTTGGTAATGTCTCAGCTCAACTGAAAAATCAGATAGACCAATTAGGCCCCCTATGGATGCAGAGGACCTTTGAAGGTAAACCAGCAGGGGTTTTCGTTTCGACGGGAACTTCCCATGGCAGTCAGGGATCGACAATTCTATCTTTTATTAATGTTCTCTTACATTTAGGATTTATTATAGTAGGGGTTCCTTACTCTTTATCTGATCTATATCTTACTAAGGGAGGTGGGAGTCCCTATGGTCCTGGCCATATAGCTGGAGTAGAGAACACAAGAGAAATAGATGAGAACGAGGCAAATATTTGCCGATATTTTGGTAAAAGGCTTGCAGAAATTGCCCTCAAACTTAAAACATAGATTAAGAATGATTAGCATTCAAAAAAAAGTTTAGATTTTTTGGAGATCGTAAGTCTTTCATGAGGTTTTATCTCTCCAATAATTTTGCCTTAAAATGGTTGGAAAACAAATATCTCTATGACATCAAAAATGATGAGTTGTATGAAATCGATGATGAAGCCTTTTGCTTTTTTCAGAGATGTGCTTCTGCCGAAGGTTGTGAGATAGAGACATTGCCTCAAAACTTCCAAAACTATTGTATAGATAATAACATTTTATCTAAGGACCTTTGTAAATGGAATTTTACATCCATAAGGCAGTCTCCCATTCCATCAATAAGATATTTAGAGTTGCAAGTTACCGATAAATGTAACTTACGGTGTAAACATTGCTATATCGGCAAATCCCATAATCATGAATTGCCAGTAGAAAAAATTGATAAAATCTTAGAGGAGTTTCAAGAGGTGCAAGGATTGAGAGTTATGATCACAGGGGGAGAGCCTCTTATGCACAGTGATTTTGAGATTGTTAATGAGCTTTTGACTAAATATCCAATCAGAAAAGTTCTTTTTACTAATGGACTTCTCCTTAGGAGGTCTCTTTTAAAAAAGCTCAATGTTGATGAGATACAGTTTAGCATTGATGGGATGAAAGATGGACACGAGGCTTTAAGAGGAAAAGGAACCTTTGAAAGAGTGATTTCGAAATTAAAATTGGCAAAACAGTTTGGTTTTTCTATTTCCGTTGCTACGGTTGTCCATAGGGAAAACCTTAATGAATTTGACGAAATGGAGACTTTTTTTCGGGCTTTGGGGGTGAAAGATTGGACAGTGGACATACCAATCCCAATAGGAAATCTAAAGGAGCATCCTTCATTTCAAGTTTATCCTTCTATTGGAGGCAAGTATCTGAATTACGGTTTTGGAGAGAGTTATCATCATACTTCCGATGCCTATGCTTGCGGCCTTCACCTTATATCTGTTATGGCAAACGGTTTTGTTGCAAAATGTTCCTTCTACAGTAACACCCCGATAGGTCATATTGATGAAGGGTTGAGAAAAGTTGTCCAAAGGCAAAAACCAATCAGAATAGAGGAGTTGGAATGCGCAAAGATTAATTGTCCAGAGCTTTATAATTGTAGAGGAGGTTGTAGATATAGGGCTGCAATCTTTTCAAATAAAAATAATAAAGAATTCAAAAAAGATATTTTTAGGTGTTATGCCTATGGTATAATTAAGAATGGAGGTGAACATGGCAAGAAGCCATGTGATAATGAGAGAACTCATTAAAAATGGAGGTGCAAAATGACTATTAGAAGGATACCCAAGAAGGGTTCGACAACCTGTAAGTGCAAAGGTTCTTGTTAAATTTTACAGAGATAGGGGGGTCATCAACCCCCTATCTCTTAGATTAGAGTTAGACTACTTCAATCGATTTTTTGAGCATTATTTAATATCTTCTTTCGTATTTATGCCCTTCACAGACTTCCTTAACGTGATCCTTAATTAACCTGCCATCCTCCCAAACTCTTTCTCTTACCTTTCTACATTTAGTGTATTCGTCGTACTCTAAGGGTTCAGCATAATATCTTCCTCTTCTATCTTCAGTCCAGTACTCAACAGGTTTTCCTGATTGAGCTGCCTCTCTTGACCCTCTAACTGAAATATCTGCGATGGTTGCACCAGCGACAGCTCCTAACCCAGCACCAATAACGCCGCCTCGCCAAGGGTTCTTCCTGTCAAGAAGAGCTGTCTCTTATACACATCT
>JAOAEO010000066.1 GCA_026416735.1 Thermodesulfovibrionales bacterium | reverse complement strand
AAAACTGGTTAATGGTAAAGGCTTATACAGAGTGGAGGAGATATGGGACAGATAAAAAATTAGAGATACTCAGAAGACTGGAAAAGTTGATAGCCCTATTTATGCCACAGATGAAGCTTGTCTATGGACATAGAGGAGTTAGTAAGGTAGTGAAGGCCTATGAGATGAATATACCTTTTAGAAGAGTTATTAAGCTTGCTGATACCGATGTATATTTAAAAGAGAGATTGCTAAAATTAAGAGACTCTTTAGTTTAATAAGATTTTCTTAAGAAATTGAAAAACTGTCAGAGGATTTATCTATTGCCTATGGGAATAAACTCAGGAGGGCTAAAGATGTTTAATCTTTATATCTATTTCGAAAAGATTTCTTGAGGGGATATAGACAAGCTTACACCAGAGAGAGACAGATCAAAACTTTATTGGGGCATCATCAAATGGGCTCATAATGTAGATTTAGATGGCACTAAAAATTAGACCAATTATTAAATTAATAGATTATGAGTGATTTAAAAATCTAAAAATTAATATTAAGAAAAGAAGGACTTATGTTTTAGAGGGATTACAGTTGCCTTTAAGCTCTCAAAAGTTGAGGTCAAAATGCTAATTAATCAAATTTAAAAAATTGTTTTTTATCTTAAGGCATTTTTATTATAATTTCATATGTTCCAACGCTTACTTTATCCACAAGGGCCCTATTCCAAAGTATTTCGGTAGTTCTAATTTTTTCATCCTTAGGAACCATTAATATCAATTTGATTCCAGATTGTGCCAATTCCTCCCAGAGATTAGCCCTCTCAAGTGTAATAGTACTTTTGGTCTCCACTTGAACATAGGCAACTGTAAATCCATGATTAGAGAGTATAAGATCTGGGCTGCCGCTACTGTTCACTTTAATTTCTTTATATTCACCCGAGAGCTTCTTTTTTAAATGGTCTACTATTATTTGGTGTAGGAGTTTTTCATTCATCTTTCAACCTTTTCTTCCTGAAGTCAAACTTGATTATTTTATTTTCCTCTGAGGTTACTTTTTTTGTTTCACAGTTGTCTTTTTGTCGTGATGTTATTTTAGTTCCATAAGATAGTTCTGTAGCAAATTGAGCATCCAGTTCCGGCGAGAAGATCAGGATAATATCCCCTGGTGGTATAAAACATTTTATAGGGTGATTGTCAAATATTAATGTGGCTTTTATCCCCTCCTTATCCCAAACAAAATTCATGCCTGGATTAAAAACTAATACAATGCCTCTTTCTTTATCTTCCTTAATAAAATTTTTTCTTTCTGAGAACAATCTTTGGGAATCTTTGACCAAAATATAAACCCTACCTGCTAAGTTCAAGAATTCAAAGAAAATATGTCTCTTCAAATTGTCTAATTCTTGCATCGGCATGACTTATTAATCATAATCGCGACATCTTTTACAGATATGTTTATACCCTACTTGCCACATAGAGTCTTCTATAACTGAGATAGTGCTACAGGTACAACACATGTAGGCATATTTACTATAACATTCATTACAACAATAAACATCATCGTAAGGGATGTACTGAAGATCCTCTCTTTCTCTGTTACATCTAAAACATCTTTGCATCTTTGGCCCCCAATTTTTGTAAAACAAAAATCTCAGTTGAGCCTTACCCCTCTTTTGTTATTGAAGGGGGATTCAACATCTTATGATAACAATTAAACTTCTGAAGAAAAGAGACTATTTTAGAGTTAGACTTAAATAAAGATGGTTAAGTTCATAAAAGCTCTCAAATCTTCCTTTAATTTATCCTTAGAAATCTTATAAAAATTTTGGCTACCCTGCGCTATCCAAGGTAGCCAACTGTATTAGAGTCCTATTGTTTTTTCTCGGCAGCTTTCGGTTCTAAAAGGGCAACAAGTTTTTCTTTAATGCCTTTTGCTTCGGCATTAATAGAGGTCACTTGATCAAAGGCGGAGCGGATTTTGCCAGCCTGAAGATTTTCCTTTGCTGAAGTCATTTCCACTTCCCACTTTCCTATAGCATTTTGAATTTCAGCTTTATCTATCTGGATCTTTTTTCTTATAGCCTGAGAAACGAGAGTTTTGGCATCATTAATCAAGTTTTGAGTGTCTATGATCAGTTGTTCAGTATCAGCTTTCATCTTAGCCTTATTTTGTTCTACCGCTTGCGTAGCTTGTTGTGCAAGCTTCAACGCCTCTTCAGCAGAAGCCTTAGCTTCTTTATAATTTTTCGCTGTTACCATCTCTTTAGCCTTTTTTAGAGCACTTTCTGCCTTTCCAAAGACATCCTTCACATATAAGTCAGCTTCTTTCTGTTTTGCATCAGCAATAGCCTTCTCAGCACTCTCCATTTCCTTTGTTGGAGGCTTCTCGCAACCAACAATCAAGCTTAAAGAAATAATAAAGATTATAATTAAAAACCACTGAGCCTTAGAACCTTTCATTAAAACTACCTCCTTAAAGTTTATTAAAATTCTTAAATTATACTATTACTCTTAGAGGAAAATAAAGATAAAGTTAACTATTTTCTCTTAAAATTTTCGTCATGGAGGCTCTAACTTCAAGGTTTCTACTATCTTTTTTGCTAATTTAAAATTGAAACCTTTTATTTTAGCAATCTCTTCTACTGAAGCCATTCTAATATTCTCGATACTACCAAAGTGTTTTAAGAGTTCGAGCCTTCTTTTTTTACCAATTCCGCCTATTTTCTCAAGAGGTGATTCGAAAATTCTCTTATCCCTTAGCTTTCTATGGTAGGTGATTGCAAACCTGTGAACCTCGTCCCTAATGTTTTTAAGGAGAGCGGATGACCTGCTTTTATCCTCCAAAGATACTACTTCTCCAGTGGATAAAAAGGCTCTATCTGGGTTTTTAGCAATAGCAATTATTTCGCAGTCAATATCAAGGCTTTCTAAGACCTCTCTTCCAGCAGATAATTGTGTTTTTCCGCCATCAATGATTATCAAATTTGGAATTAGTGAAGTTGAATCTTTAAATGTTCTACCGATAATCTCTCTCAACATTCCATAGTCATCAACGCCCTCAACGCTCTTTATTTTAAAACGTCTATAGTTCTCCTTTCTAAATTCACCATTTTCCCAGAAGACATAGGCACCAACGGACTCACTCCCCTGAATGGTGGAGACATCGAAGGCGCCTATTGTTGAGGGAACATTTTTAAACTTAAACCTCTCTTTTAGTCGTGATGTAATCTCCTCCACAGTCTGACTCTTTTTTGAACGAGAGAGCAATTGAGCATTCTCTGTCGCCATCTGGAGAAGTTCCAGTTTTTTCCCTTCCGTAGGTTTCTCTATGGAGACACTTTCGCCGCTTTTATTTCTTAACCATTGAATCAGTGCTGAGGAGTCTTCTGGCAAGTGAGGGCTTAGTATCAAGGAGGGTATCATCCTATCTCTTGAATAAAAAGAAGTGATGACGCCCTCCATGATTTCGTTATTATTATCAGTAATAAGGTTATCTATGTAATAGTCTTTTACTCCAATCAAGACACCATTTCTAACAAAGAGTATCTGGACTGTGGCACTGTTACCCTCTCTGTATAATCCGAAGACATCCATATCTCCCAATTCCGTCGAGATAACCTTTTGGGATTCAAAAGCTTTTTTTATGTTTCCTATTCTATCCCTGATCTTTGCAGCCTCTTCAAATCTCATCTCTTCGGATAGCTCAAACATTCTATTTTCGAGTTTCTGAATTAATTCCTTTTTTTCTCCAGATAGGAAGAGTCTTACATCCTCGACGATCTTTAAATATTCATCTCTTCTTATTCCTCCAGAACAAGGAGCTAAGCATTTTTTCATCTGGAATTGAATGCAAGGTCTTCTTTTCTCATCTAATGAATCTTTACAAGCTCTTAAGAAAAAATTTCTCCTTATAAAATCGAGAGTATCTCTCATCACTTGAGCAGGAATGTAAGGACCAAAATACAGATTGCCGTCTCTTGATATCTTTCTCACTACTTCGAGCCTGGGCCAAACTTCATTAATAGTGAGCTTTATATAAGGATAGTTTTTATCATCTCTGAGAACAACATTATATTTTGGTTTATATTCCTTTATGAGGGTGGCTTCTAAAATAAAGGCTTCAAGTTCATTAGAAGTTACAATATAAGAAAAGTTTCTTATCATCTTCGCCATCTTCGCTTTCCTCTGATCAAGATTAGAAGTACTATGAAAATAAGCCTTTAAACGATTTTTTAGATTTTTAGCCTTGCCTATGTAGAGGACCTTCTCCCTGCTGTCCTTAAAGATATAGACTCCAGGAAGTGGGGGAATACTTGTAATATCTATGGACATAAATTAATATATCTAAAATTGGCTTTTTAATAAAATAAGCTACTCGGAAGGGCTTTAAAAATATAAAAAAATTTTTTCTTTTTATGCTATACTTTTTTTCTATAAATTTACTTTAAGGGGGGGTATATGGTAAAAAGGTTTTCTTTGATCGGTCTTTTAATTTTTTTAGCAAGCATCATGATTATATCAGATGCCTTTGCTAATTTTGAATTTAAGTATGGTGGAAGTTTGAGGTTAAGGCAAGAGTTATGGGAGAATGCCTTTGATTTGGATACCCTAAATATCAAGAATGAAAACTTCTTTAGATTGCGCACTTCTGTTTGGGGGCAATTAACCTATCAAAGGGACTACTCTTTATATCTTAAGCTTACTAATGAGGCAAGGTATTTCATCAATTCCAGATCACCAGCAAACAACAGCTTTGATGAAGATGAGATAGTTATCGATAACCTTTATCTTGATTTTAAAAATCTATTCAAACTCCCTATCGATTTAAGAATTGGAAGGCAGGACTTCCTCTTTACTTATGGTGAAGGCTTTCTCATTATGGATGGAACACCCGTTGATGGTTCAAGAACTTTCTATTTCAATGCTATAAAGGCAGTATGGAAGATAAATCCTAACAACAGCATAGACATCGTTTTTCTATCCAATCCCATCAGAGATGTTTATCTACCATCCCTCTATGCTGCTAATAAAAGAAGGTTAAACACTTCTGATGAAGAAGGTTTCTTTATTTACAGCAAAAATAAGATTACCGATGATCTCTCTGTAGAGCCTTATTATATCTATAAAAAAGAAGATAACTTTGGTACTACACCCGAACTCGATCTTAACACTATAGGAATGAGGGCTACATACAAGTATGGCACATGGCGATTCAGAGGAGAGCTTGCCTATCAATTTGGTGAATATGAAGGTGGAAGAGACAGAAGAGGCACTGGTGGATACTTCTTTGTAGGAAGAAGATACGAAAATGTTCCTTTGAAACCAGAGTTTGATCTTGGTTTGATTTACATGTCAGGTGATAAAGCATCTACTACCAAACATGAGGGATGGAATCCACTTTTTTCCAGATGGCCCATTTATAGTGAACTTTTAGTTTTCACCCTTGTTGAAGAGACGAGGAAAGATTCAGGGGGTGTCCCTGCTTATTGGACCAACATGCATATTTATAGAGCTAATGTAAAAGTGAATTTCTCAGCCAATACTAATTTATCTATCTGGTATAACTATTTAAGGGCAGATCAAAGTACTCAAGGATTAAATTCAAATATGTTCTCTAATAAAGGAAAAGAGAGAGGACATCTACCTCAAGCAATGCTAAACCATAAATTCACAAAGAATATAGATGGGTATCTATTGGCTGAGTATTTTATACCTAAGAATTTCTATTCTGATAAAGCTAATAATGCTCTATTTTTCCGTTGGCAATTGCAATATAGGTTTTAGTTATTAGTAAGCTATACTCGCTGGGGGATGGATTTAGTTAAACTCATCTTTCCCAGCGAGTATTTTTAAAAGTAATTAGTTAGAGTTAGAGTTATATAAAGATGGGTCTTTTTGATAAGCTTAAGGCAAGTCTTCGAAAGACAAAACAAAATATAATTGAGAAGATTGAAGAGGTTGTTTTTGACAGGAAGATTGACGAAACAACCTTAGAACAGATAGAAGAGATTTTACTGGCTTCTGATGTCGGAACTAAAACCACTACTGAAATAATTGAAAAGATAAGAGAAAGAATTAGAAATGACCAATTACACCACTCCGAAGATATGCGAATGGTTATTATGAATGAAATGTTGAGGTCCCTGGGAGAGGCACATCCTATCAGTATTTCTAAAGAGCGGCCCTTTGTCATTCTGACAGTGGGAGTAAATGGAGTAGGTAAGACTACAACTATAGGAAAACTTGCACATCGTTTAAAGTCAGAAGGTTACTCAGTTCTAATTGCTGCTGCTGATACCTTCAGGGCTGCAGCAATAGAGCAAGTAGAGATTTGGGCTCAAAGGTCTGGAGCCGAGCTAATTAAACATCAAAGTGGTTCTGATCCAGCAGCGGTAGCTTTCGATGCAATAGAGGCTGCGAAACATAGGTCCTTAGATGTAGTAATTATCGATACGGCAGGTAGGCTTCATACTAAAACTCAATTGATGGAAGAACTAAAAAAGATGAACCGTGTAATTAAAAAATCTATGCCAACTGCTCCCCATGAGACCTTACTTATCATAGATGCAACTACTGGGCAGAACGCTATTAGGCAAGCCCATATCTTTAACGAAGCAATTGGGATAACTGGTATAGCTCTTACAAAACTTGATGGTACTGCAAAGGGTGGTATTGTCTTTGCTATAAATAAAGAATTCAATATACCCATAAAGCTTATAGGTATTGGCGAAGGTATCGATGATTTGCGAGACTTTGATCCTAAATCTTTTGTAAGGGCGATTTTCGAAAAAGATTAAAGACTTGATATTCATTGACAAAAACTTTTTCAGCTTTTTAATTTATAAATAAGGGCGATTAGCTCAGTGGGAGAGCGCTTCCTTCACACGGAAGAGGTCGTAGGTTCAATCCCTACATCGCCTATTGAAAAATGAACACTTTGAAGCTCATTATTTTGACTGTGACTAAAATGCGATAAATTTTTATAAAGTTTATTTCCAGTAATTTGATAGCTTCTTTCTTGTCAGCCTCTGACAGATGAGCATATCTGAAGATCATGCTTATTGTCTTGTGTCCTAAAAGCTCTTGAACTGTTCTCAGGTCAACTCCAGCCATTACAAGTTGACTTGCAAATGCAAATATGTGTCTGAAGTCGTGAAATGTGAAGTCTTTTATCGCTGATTTTTTAACCCGACTTTGACAGTTAAAATTAAAAATGTTTTCTTTTCAACATCTTAAGACGCATTTCACCTTTTTATTGCACTACATCCTTAAGGGAGAATTTCGCCCCTCCCTATTGCCTGACAAATGGGAAAAAGCGAATGAATCCCTTCAAGAACTTATCTTAAACCTGATTCTACAAAGTTATTCTCCAGCCAAGATAAGGGCTTTACTCCAGTCTATGAACCTTCCTTATTCTGCAGAACAATAAAGGGCGAAGAAGGCAGTGATTTACCTATGCCTAGGGATAGATTTAGATGGAAGGAAGAGCCTTTTGGGGTATTATATTTATTGGGGTAGTGAGTCAAGGGGGGAATGGTTGGAGATATTGAATTACTTGATTAAGAGGGGTCTTAAGAGGGTGATGCTGGTGGTATCTGATAATTTTAGTGGATTAAGCCAAGCAATTGAAGCTCTTTTTCCAGAGGCAGACCATCAACTTTGTTTGGTTCACTTGAAGAGGAACCTTAAGAAGAATATGAGTAAAGAAGATGTTAAGGTGTTTATGGAGAAGTTAGAGGTAATAAGGAGGATGAATGATTTTGAGAAGGCTATATTAAGATTTGAGGATCTTTGCAAGAGATATGAGAGGAAATATCCCGCCTATGTGAAAGTTTTGTTAACAAAGAAGGAGAGAAATTTTCAGTATATGAAGTATCCAGAGGGGGTGAGGAGGCATATATATACGACTAATGTGGTAGAGAACATAAATAGTAGGTTAGAACTTCTAAGGATGAACACGGCAGGATATTTTCAGTCTATGAGGACGGCAGAGGTTGAGATATATGTGACTTTAAGTAGAATAGAGAGGACGAAATGGAAAGCACCCATGCCACTGGTTAAATCAGCTCTTTATGAGATAAAGCAGATGTTTAATGTAAGATTTTTTAAACAGACACAATTCTCTTGACAAGTCTCAATTATGTCACAGCCATTATGATACCTCGCTAATCTCACTGCCGATAGCCTCGAACCTCTGTCTATTACCCTCGCTATCACCTGCCATAAGGCTAACTTTCCCTCCTCCGTCTCCCCTAA
>JAOAEO010000065.1 GCA_026416735.1 Thermodesulfovibrionales bacterium | reverse complement strand
CCTTTAAATTTGGTATCAAATCCTTCAAAATGCTTGCTGCTTCAGCAGTAGTCAGCTTATGACATTTTGAACAGTCCTGTCCCTTTTCACTAAAACTGTAAGAATAGGTTGGGATGATAAAGATCAAAACCAGAAAAACTAAAAAAATTTTATTTTTAACCATTTTTCTTCCTTTTCTTCAATTTGTTCTCTAAATAAAGGAATTTTTTGCTCCATAAGCTTTGCCTCCTTAACTACCTTCGGAAGAAGAGAAAGTTTCTTGTACTTAGGCTTACTTTTAATGTTCATTTTATGACTTTTAAAGCAATTATATCATAAAGACGATTATGAGCCAGGTTTAAGGGCGTCTATTATAAATTCTATAACCTCTTCGGGTCCCTTATTAGTAGTATCTATGTATATAGCATCTTCAGCTATTCTAAGGGGAGCTATCGGTCGATTTAAATCCCTCTCATCTCTTTTTCTTATATCATCTAAGGCTTCTTGAAATGTTATGTTTAAATTCTTCGCTTTTAACTGCAAATATCTCCTTTTAGCCCGTTCAGTCTCAGAAGCATCTAAATAAAACTTTTTCCAAGCATCTGGAAAGACCACTGTAGTCATATCTCTACCCTCTGCCACTACATCATCGTAAAATGCAACCTCCCGTTGAATGCTGAAAAGAAAGTCTCTCACAGGTTGTCGAGCTGAAAAGATCGATGCGTAATGTCCGATTTCTGGACTTCTTATCTCTTCAGTTACAGATATGCATAGAGAATAATCTAAAATTCCTCCGTTACAACTATCGTAGGCAATACAGATATCTTCATTTTCAAAAAAAATCTTGATCATCTTTAAATGTGATAAAATCTCCTTATCAGGGCTATCTTCATTAAGGCCTGAAGACTTAAGATATAGAGCTACAGCTCGATATAATGCACCCGTATCGAGAAACCTAAAATTCAGTCTTTGAGCTAACATTTTGGCTATGGTACTCTTTCCAGCTCCCGAAGGACCATCTATTGCTATTACCCTCTTCATTCTATAATCCTTTTATACTTTTTATACTTTTACCTAAGAAATTTCCTCTCACTAATCCTTGAGAAACTCCCCTTAAAGATGAGTAAAAAGATCCTTTAAATTTCTTTAGTCAACCTGTAGTTGCCTTAGTTTATCATAGAAAGAGGGAAAAGAGATATCTACACATTCTGGATCTTTGATAACTGTTTCACCCTCTGCAATCAAAGCCGCTACTGACAGAGACATGGCAATCCTATGATCTTTATAGCTCTCTAATATAGATCCTCTTAGAGGAGTCTTACCTCGTATGGCAACACCATCAGGATATTCCTCCATTTCTACACCCATCTTTCTTAACTCTGTGACCATCGAGCTAATTCTATCAGACTCTTTTACCCTTAACTCTTCAGCCCCTCTAATCTCAGAGATACCTTCAGCCTGAGAAGCAAGCACACAAAGTATAGGGAATTCATCAATTAGAGATGGCATTATCTCTTTACCTATCTTAACGGGTTTTAATTTATCACAGCTGACACAAAATATATCTGCTACGGGCTCGCCAGACATATTCCTAATATTCTCAAGTTTTACAGAAGCTTCCATGCTTTCTAAGATGGTCAAAAGCCCAGTTCTTGTTGGATTAATCCCAACATCCCGAATTAAAATCTCTGAGTTTGGAACCAGCAAAGCTGCGATAATGAAAAAAGCTGCCGATGAAAAATCAGAAGGAACGACCACTTCTAAAGGACTCAATGAATAATTATTTGAGGTTTGACCTTCAACTTTAATAGTCAATCCATCTATCTTAAGAGAAGCACCCATAGCTGATAACATCCTTTCTGAATGATCCCTCGATTTGTAAGGTTCAGAGATAGTAGAAATTCCTTCAGCAAATAAGGCGGCAAGCATTAGGCAGGATTTAACCTGTGCAGAAGCTACTGCCATTCTGTAATCTATGCCTTTGAGATTATCACCTTTTATCGCCAACGGTGGAAAAGAATCGTTCGATCTACCAACTATTTTTGCTCCCATCTGCTTCAATGGTTTTACAATCCGTGCCATGGGTCTCTGCTTCAAAGAATCATCTCCTGTCAAAACAGAAAAATAGGGGATACTGGAAAGAACACCTGAAAGGAGTCTCATTGTTGTGCCTGAATTTCCACAGTCTATTACATCGAAGGGCTCCTTTAACTCCTCTATACCTTTACCATTTATTATCAAGTCTAAACTCTGGTCAAAACTATCTGAATCTGTCTCTCTCTCTTCTATCTCTACCCCTAAGGCTTTCATAGCATTAACAGTACTAAGGGGGTCTCCAGCTCTAAGGAAATTCCTGATGACGCTCTTGCCCTTTGCAAGGGAAGCAAAAATTACTGCACGGTGTGAGATTGACTTATCTGGTGGAATAAATAAAACCCCTTTGAGGGATTTTATCTTTGATAATCTTTGTTCTTTAATTGTTCTTTCCATAAAAGATCCCTAAAATAATTTATTGAGAATTACTTAAAAGACATACAGCCCACGCTGCTATACCTTGCTCTCGACCTATAAAACCCATACCTTCATTTGTTTTTGCTTTAATGCTTATTATGTTTGGAGGTATCCCCGTTTTTGAGATTGCCTTTTTCATGTCATCTATGTAATGAGATAGTCGAGGTTTTTCAGCTATTATTACAGAGTCAAGCCATACCAATTCGAATTTCTTTGACCTCATAAGTCTAATTATCCCCTCAAGGAGCATTATGCTTGAAGCGTTTTCCCATAACTTATCAGTATCAGGATAATGAGTTCCTATATCTCCTGCACCTAAAGCCCCAAGGATAGCATCAATTATTGCATGACACAGAACATCTCCATCGGAGTGGGCATCAAAACTCTTATTGAAAGGTATCGTAACACCACCAATAACCAGATGGCTACCATCAATAAATCTATGAGAATCATAGCCTATACCTACTCTCATTGAAGAAGGGCCTCAGCAATTTTGATATCTTCGATGGTGGTTATCTTTATGTTTTTATAGGAACCCATAAATAACTTTATTTTACCACCATAATTTTCTAATAAAGCAGAATCATCAGTTGAATAAAAATTATCTTTCATTGCCTTTTTATAAGCTGCTAAAATTTTCTCAAGGACAAATAGCTGAGGAGTATGGATAGCCCAGAGCAGATCTCTCTTTAAAGTTTCTTTAACATAAAGACCGTTATGGTCGCTACCACTCTCTCCTCTTTCCACCGACTTGATCGTATCCTTTACAGGCACACCTGTAATTATACCATCTATGGTCCTTTGGTTTTGAACAAACTGAAGGATCATACTCTTAAGAAGTTTGGTATCTAAAAAGGGTCTGACTCCATCGTGTATAAGAACGAATTGGGTGTTTCGGTCGATGCTTTTCAAAGCGTTGAAGACAGAGTCTTGTCTTTCTTTACCTCCTCCGATTATCTTTCTCACCTTTTTAATTCCGTATTTATCTATTAACTTTGAGGTTCTATCGATATCTTCAAATCTTACCACTACTATTATATCCTCTACCTCATAAAAAGCTTCTAAGGTTTGTAAGGGCCAAAGTAGCAAAGGTTTATTTTTCAATGGATAAAAAGTTTTATTTTCATCTGAGCCGAATCTTAATCCTCTCCCTGCTGCTGGGATTATTGCTGTAATCATTGCACTGAGCTATTCGTCTTCCTTAGGTTTAGCAAAGATCATTCTACCTGCTGTAGTTTGTAAGACACTGGTGACAACCACCTCAACACTCCTACCGATGTATCTTCTTGCATTCTCAATAACTACCATCGTTCCATCATCAAGATAGGCAACCCCTTGATTGTACTCCTTGCCCTCTTTGACAATGAATAAATTTAATATCTCACCTGGCAATACGACTGGTTTAAGGACATTGGCTAATTCATTAATATTTAAAACGGGTACACCTTGTAATTGGGCAACCTTGTTAAGGTTAAAATCATTGGTGATAATTTTAGCGTTCATCCCCTTTGCCAGTGCCACAAGTTTTGAGTCTACCTCTCTTATTTTTGGAAAATCCTCTTCAATGATCTTAACCTTTATTGATGGTATTTTTTGAATACGATGGAGGATGTCAAGCCCTCTTCGCCCCTTGGAACGCCTAATGGGATCAGGGGAATCAGCAATATGTTGGAGTTCTTGGAGTATAAATTGAGGGATAATAAAAATTCCACCCATAAAACCAACTTCAATTATATCAGCTATCCTACCATCGATGATGACACTTGTATCGAGAATCTTTATATCTTCCTCTATCTCTTGTCCTTTTAAAAGCTTTATAAGTAAATTAATGCTTAGATTTCTCCCACGCTGATAACCTATGATTAAACCTCCATAACCAAAGAGGGCACCCACTGCGAAGTGGAAAAAGATTTGAGAGTCAGCTGGCAATATAGAATCAAGAGGGAATAAAAGAAAGTATGAAAAGAGGATACCCAAAACTAACCCTAAAATAGCACCTACGATAGAACCCAAACTTAATTTATTAATAAAGGAAAGAACAAAGAGGGATAAGATCCCAAAAAAAGCCCCCCCAACGAGCCCTTGTATTAAAACATTATACTCTTGACCATATATGTAGCCTGAGAGAGTGAAAAGGCAAAAGATAAAGATTTTCTGGAAAATATTCATTTACTACTTTTCAATATATTATGATATTATGCTGATTTTATTATGAAGGCTGACTAAGAGTTATATAAAATTTTTTCCCACTTCGATTAATAAATAGCAAAATGGTTGAAGACCTCGCCACTTGGGAAAGAATCTTATTATAATCGCTTAAATTGGTAACTTTGAATCTGTCTATTTCCTGAATGATATCACCCTTCCTCAGACCACTCTCTTCGGCAACTGAGCCTGGCTGTATTTTAGTTACCACTACACCTTTTTCATTGAGATCAACTCCCAATTGCTTAGCAATTACAGGATTCAAATCTATCACCGATACTTCGAAGAGGGGATTAGCCCTTTGATCAAGATCTCCAGTTGAGGAACTGGGTACCATCTGAATATCCTTAGAAGGCAGTTCTCTTACCGTCACAACTACAGTCATCTCTTGCCCATTCCTCAAAATCTTCAGCTTAACTTGCTGATTAATTTCTGTTTGAGCTACCAAATTCCTCAAAAAACTGGCATCCTTGACCTTTTTGCCGTTAAACTCAAGGATTATGTCTCCCCTCCCTAACCCTGCATTATGGGCAGGACCTCCCTTTGCCACATCAGTTATTATAACCCCATCATAGGATTTTAAACCGAACTTTTCGGCAATCTCAGGAGTTAATTCCTGAATTGTCACTCCTATCCAGCCTCTTATGACCTTACCTTTTTTAATTAACTGATCTATGACATTCTTAACCATATTACTGGGGACGGCAAAACCTATGCCTTGATAACCGCCCGTTTTTGAAAAAATCGCAGTATTAATACCTATAACCTCGCCTTTCATGTTTACCAGGGGACCACCAGAATTGCCGGGATTAATGGCAGCATCTGTCTGTATAAAATTTTCGTAATCGGCAATCCCCACATCCGTTCTACCGATTGCACTAACTATGCCCATCGTTACAGTATTACTTAAACCAAAGGGATTCCCTATGGCGAGAACAAATTCTCCCACCTGTAAACTATCTGAGTCTCCCCATTGTAAAACAGGCAAATTATTTGCATCTATTTTAATTACTGCAATATCAGTCTTAGGGTCAGTGCCGACGATTTTAGCTTTGTATACCTTTTTATCGATAAAGATTACCTTTATATCTTCAGCCCTCTCTATAACATGGTTATTGGTAACTATATATCCATCATGGGTAATGATTACTCCAGATCCTAAGCTTTGCTCTTTCCATCTTCTCGATCTTCCATCGGGGAAAGGATAGAGGAAGTCGAAAAGATCATCGAAAGGGGAAGGTTGCCTTCGAAAGGTTTTAGTGCTTGAAATATTCACTACAGCTGGTGAGACAGCAGTAACAATTTCAGAAAAAGCTTTACTCGTCTCTTGAATCTGAGGTGGAACACGGGGTGTAAATGTATGATAGGGTGGAGTTACAGACTTACTCAAAAAATAATAGGATAACCCACCCAATAAAAAACTGATAAGTATTAATATCGGAATTAAGAGAAATTTTTTATACATATCTAATTATTTTAACATGAATTTTCTTATCTCCCCAACTCTTAGGGTTATTTTATTGGAGTCAAGATACTCAAGAATGGGGAGGGCATACTTGCGAGTTGTTTTTAAGATATCTCTAAATTCAGCTACGGTCATCTGTTCTTTTTTAGAAAAGAACTGCTTCAATAGTTCTAACATCTTGTCATAGTAATATTTAGTGATATACATAGAATCATTGATTCTGATTAGTAGCCCCTGTTGTGTGAGGAGCTTTAAAACATCAGTCAAGTCCTTTTCTTTAATTGCAAGTTTGGAGGAGAGTTCACTTTTAAGGGGAGGTTGAAATCCATCCTCATTAAGAATACTAAGTATTTTTCTTTTCAAACTTTCAATGTAATCAGTTTCTAAGACGTTAAAATCCTTAAGTCTAATGAGATCTTTATCTAAAATCACTTCACTAATATTTGATACCAATGAAAAGATAGCCTCAGGGTTCTCACCACCATCTTTGAAAAACTGTTTAAGTTCTTCCTTAGGAAGTCCAACCTTCAATGGATGATTCCTATGAAACTCTGTAAGTATTGAAATCAAACGGTCTTTAAAGATGTTAAAAATCTCCTTATGAAAAAGCTGATCCTGATGTTTTATTATTACACCACCTTTAACTAATTGATCGAGAGTTTTGTTAATTTCAAATAAACTTCCATTGATCCATCCTTCAATATCTGAGATCCGTAAGCCATTGTACCTCGACATCTTTATTTTAGTTTCTAACTTCTGAGCTATCGATCCTTCTGATAAGAAGATCAAATCATTTAAAGGTTCCCCCTTTTTTCTCTTTCTTGGAAAAGGATCGATTATTTGCCCACCTCCAATCGTCTCTAAAGGAGAGAACCGCCGAACTATGTATCTATCTCCAGCAAGAGTTACAATTGGATTTTGTAATCTAAACTGACAGAGGCAAGATTCTCCTCCAGAGACTTCATCCTTATCATAGATAACTATTCGGGCGACACCTTCGAAAGTTCCCAAATAAAAATGGACTAAACTTCTATTTTTCAATGTCGGAGCACCTTTAAGAAGCTCTAATGTGGCATCGATAGCCCTTGTTAAGCTGAATTTATGAGGTTCGACTACTACATCTCCCCTCTTAAGGTCATTTTTATCAACTCCTTGAAGATTTAATCCAATCCTTTGACCTGCCTGAGCTCTTTCAACGCTCCGACCATGAACTTGTAGGCCTCTGACTTTGCTTTTAATGCCAGCTGGTAATATCTCTATTGGGGAGTCAATGGTCACGACACCAGAGAGAGCTGTCCCAGTAACGACAGTTCCAAAACCCTTCAAGGTAAAGACTCTATCGATGGGTAGTCTGAATAGACCATCTATTAATTTAGGCTCTACCTTTAAAGCAAGAGCCCTTATTTTCTCCTTGAGGTAATTGATGTTATAACCAGTTTTTGAAGAGACTGGTACTATCTCAGCTCCTTCTAAGAAGGTCCCTTTAATAAAATCACGAACATCATCAATTACGAGATTTAGCCAATCACTGTCAACCAAATCAGACTTTGTAATTACTACAATACCACTCTTTATCTTTAGTAACTCACAAATAGCGAGATGCTCTCTACTTTGAGGCATCACTCCTTCGTCAGCTGCTATGACCATTAAGACTACATCGATTCCCCCAGCACCAGCTAACATGTTTCTAATAAGTCTTTCGTGGCCTGGCACATCTACAACACTGACCATAAGGTCATCCTGTGGATAATATAGACTTGCAAAGCCAATGTCTATGGTAATACCTCTTTCTTTCTCTTCTTTTAACCTATCTGGATCTGTACCTGTAAGAGCCTTTACAAGGGCGCTTTTACCGTGGTCAATATGTCCGGCTGTTCCAAGTATTACACTTTTGCTCATGACTTCTCACAGTACTCTTTAAACCCTCTTAACATTTCAATACCAATTTTCTGACTTTTCTCAGGATGGAATTGGGTAGCAAAGATGTTATCTCTCCATACCATCGAAACGAAGTCAAAACCATAATTTGTCTTGCCAGCTATTACGTTCACATCTGTAGGGTTCACATAATAGGAATG
>JAOAEO010000064.1 GCA_026416735.1 Thermodesulfovibrionales bacterium | reverse complement strand
AGAGATGTAGCCATCGAATCGACTATGCTCTCCGATGCCCGTAATTGTGCCTCTAAGGCTGAGGCATGGGCGGCTGAAAGGAACACTTACTTAGGCTTTAATTCCGGTGAATGCGTAGTCAGCCATAGCAATAACTTGATAGTGGCTCATGTGACCGAGACAACCTATACCATAACCGTATCTAATCCCCGTGCTCGCCCTGGTAAAACTAACTGCCGTATAGACAACACAGGCCAGATAACCTGGCAGTAATTTAGAGACCCCCAAACCCCACTTCCACATACTGAGTCCTTGAGATTTCATACTGTCGCCAAGTAGAGTGGAAAAATACATCTTCCCTGAAAGTAGATTTAATATCTATAAGTTATTTTCCTATCTTTAGTTTCTGCCATTAGAGTATCAAAGTGTGTTACAGAATCAGCCTTTGTCCAAAGACCTATGTATCCTTCCAAATCTCTATCGGCGGTATATTCTATTAATAACTCATCATCAACAGAACACTTTATGTGGTTGTCCTTAATCTCAACTTTTAAAGCATACCATCTCTTAGATTCAATCTTCTTATCAGCACGGGCGCGAGCGATGCGCTTGTTGTTGATATACTCAAAGAGTATTGCATTGTTCTCTAAGGCATTTATTCTGAAAACAAAATAATTTCCGATGTCCTTTAGTCCGAATACTACTCCTCCGGCTCTATCTATGTTTCCTTCTACTGGTTTAACCCTCAGCGTTATAGTTCCTTCTGACATCTCACTGTTCTTTGCAATCGCCAGAGGGAAATAGAAGTAAGCCTCGATGGTGTCTAAAAAATCGAGATAGGCGTGACCGACTATTTTGCTCATAATCCCTGCGACACCAGAGGATATGTTAAATCCAGCTTTGATGCCATCTTGAACACAATAAACCTTACCATCTACCTCAGTTTTATACCAAAATCCTTCATGTATGTAAAAATCGATAGGATGATTTTCCTTTTTTACAGATAGGAAATCGTAATCTCCTCTCAAGAAGGATTCGGTCAAATAGGTCACATCATTCTGATTAGATATAGCAAGATCGAGTAAACGGCTTGTAGCAAAGAGTCTTCCGACTATGTCTAACATCTCTTGGATTTTCTTTTTATCATATCTAAAAAGGTTAGCTTCCAGTAAATCACCTTTAATGTTAACGGTGAAATAAAAATTTTTTAATATATTGCTGAGAAATTGTAATCTCATAGTTCGACCTGCAAAAGAACCTGCACCACCAGCAAACTGTAAAGATATATAGTTCTGATCACTATTGTCTCCACATAGAGTATCTATCGTTGCAAAGTGATATCCAAAACGTGCGCTTAGGTTCATGTAGTCCTTTGAAATGATTGCGTAGGAGGTTATATCTAAAGTCTCAGATAGGTTCTGTGAGGCTGAAGACACAAGCAAGGTCATCATTTTTTTAGTATCTAAGCTGATCCCCCCAGTCCATTTTATGCCGGGATGGGAGAAGCCCTTCCAAATGGCTCTTAGGGGGAGAGATTCTACTTTTTCAGGTGTAATTGTATCTGTATAAGTGCCCTCTCTAAGTCCTCCGCCTAAATCGATTATGTAAAGATCGAGGGGGATATTCGTCTTAAGTTTAAGGGAGACTTTCTCATTAACAACATTTTTGGCAAGACCAAACATCTCTTTTATGGCATTCTCATGAGCAAAGCGAATTATGTCATGTATCGTTTTACATCCTTCGGGTGAAAAGTCTGGTGAGGATGGGTCATTCAGGTTTAAGGGGGAAATATAATTAAGAATCGTGCGAGTTCTCTGGTGGACAGGGCTTTCGTAAATCATTTTCTTAGCAGGTTTTGTAGCTTTTACTAATTCTTCAACTAATCCTTTGTAAACGATCCCATGATCGGCGAAGATGGTAACTAACTCACCCGTTTTTAATATCTCTGTAGCATTTTTTGCATCGACAATAAAGGGGATTTCAAACTCCCGAGCCACTGAAGATAGATGACTCGTTATGCTTCCTATATCTGTTATTATTCCCTTTATTTTACCCAATACCCTTGCATATTCAGGTGAAGCAGTCTTAGCTACGAGTATTGAATCATCTGGTATGTGATCTAAATCATTCTCTTCCTTTACAACAAAAATTGTCCCATAGGCTATTCCTGAGGAAGCAGGTTTACCAGAGTCTAATAAAACTGGGTTGTTTGGGAATTCAGGCGTCTGAAATCTCTTAGAGAGAGTTTGAGTCGGGATCTTAAGAGGTCTCGATTGGAGGATGAAAAGATTATCGTTTTGGTCGATTGCCCATTCAATGTCCTGTGGTCCTTGAAAAAATTCTTCTAAGAGCAGGCAAGCTTCCCTCAATTTAAAGATATTCTCATCACTTAGCGAAGGTGTTTCCATCTCTGTTTCTGCCGTTTTTATTAGACTAACTCCTCCAGACTCAAGTAAGACGAGCTTTTGATCTTTCGAGCTTACTTTGCGTTCAATTATTTTTTCTTCAGCTCTATCGACTATAAAGATATCTGGTGAAGCATTTCCGCTCACTAAATGCTCACCAATACCCCAAATCGAACTGATTTTTATGGAAGAATCTTCCCCAGTAGGATTAATAGTGTAAGCCACTCCGCTTGCCTTTGAATTTATCATCGCTATAACTAACACTGCCATAGGTGTGTCCTGTTCGGTAAGTCCATATTGTAATCTATAATTGATAGCTCTCGTAGAGTACTTACTGGCAAGAACTGTTCTGTAAGCATCCAGCAAAGAATCCTTTGTAACATTTAGGATCGATACATATTGTCCAGCAAAGCTTGCCTCAGTATCTTCGCCAATGGCACTACTTCTGACTGCAACATTGACATTCTTATGAGTTACCCTTTCAAGATCTTCATAGGCTTCCAATATTTTTTCTTCAACAACAGATGGAATGGGTGTATTCATTATCATTACTCTTAAATTTTCGCTAATTTTCCGTAAAGAATAGACTGAATCGAGAGATCTTATTTTAGAAAGCTCCGACATGATAGGCTTTACAAGCCCTGACTGTCTAAGAAATTCTTCAGAGGCATAGGCAGTGATAGCAAACCCCGGTGGTACTGCAAGGCCTAAAGAGTTTTTTATTGCTGCAAGATTGGCAGCCTTAGAACCCACAATACATTTCATTTCAGGATAGATATTTTCGAGAGATAAAATGATATTTTTCTCTTTAAGTTTTAGCGGCACATAAGGAGTTAATTCCTTAGATATAACTTTGTCTATTGCGTCTAATTTATCCCTTAGGAGAGGATACTTATTGTTAGAAAGTTTATCTAAATTGAAAAGCATTGCCATCACTGCTTCAGAGAGCTCTTGATATTTCTTTTGAACGGAAATTAAGCTGAAAGGCTTACCACTGTAATACATCTGCTCTAAATCTGCGATATAGCCAAGGGCATTTTTATTATGCTCAAGAAACTTCCTGAAATAGTCGTATTTTGGAAATAATTTCTCTTGTAGTCTCAAAATATTTGCCTTTTGTGAGCTCGATTTTGTAAAAGAATCTGATTTATCTTTCATATTTATCCTTAACTTTTAGTGAATTTTAATATTTACTATCGAAGGTTTCATAATGAATCTTCGATTCTTCAAACAACATCTTCTCGTCATAGGGGGGTGGATAATTTTCGGGATAACCTAAAGGCATCAAACATAAAACTCTGTAGTGATCGGGAATCTTTAAGAGCTTTTTAATAAAAGCCTCTGGTTCTCCCATGCTACCTTCAGTCCCCTCTGCAATTTGTATATAACATGTTCCTAATCCTTGATTCACAGCTTCGAGGTAAATGTTTTGAGCTGCAATAGCGCAATCCTCCTTAAATCTATTGCCTTTATTAGTATCATAACATATTACGATCACGACATCTGCGTCCTTTGCAAAGGCAGAATACCGAGTAGCTTTAGAAAAGTGATTCTTAAGTTCTCGATCTTTTACTACTATAAATTCCCAGGGGCGTAAATTCTTAGCTGTTGGCGCAAACATAGCTGCCTTAAGAATCTCCCTTATTTTGTCTGATTCCACTTCTTTATTAATATAATTTCTAACACTTCTTCTTTTTCTTATTATTTCTAACATCCTCTTTTAAACTCTTATTTCTTGAGTTTCAATCCCCTCTGAATATAAATAGATCGCTGATGGAGGCTGGAAAATCCTTATTCCAAATCTAAAGATGAGATTACTACCTTAGGTATAACAACAATTCCCTTTGGACTAATATAAAAGCTCTCAGAATCTTTTTCTCTATCATAACCTATAACTGTATTGGGGGGGATATATACATCCTTATCTATTATAGCCCTTCTAATTTTGGCATGTCTACCTATCTCGACATTTTCCATTAAAATGGATTCTCTAACCTCAGCCCAGCTATTAATTCTCACCTTAGGTGATAAGACAGAGTTCTGGACTCTTCCACCACTGATTATGCACCCATCGCATACTATCGAATCTAAGGCCAATCCGAGTCTGCCACCTTTAAATTCTTGAGCAAAGACAAATTTTGTAGGGGGATGCTGAGATTCACAGGTCCTGATGGGCCAATCACTGTCATAAAGATTTAATAGGGGGTCTACGGACACTAAATCCATATTTGCTTCCCAATAGGCATCTATGGTCCCAACGTCTCTCCAATACTTTGCTTCTTTCTTATTTTCATCTTTAAAGTTATAAGCATAAACATTGCCTTCTTTAATTAGAGAAGGAATAACATCTTTACCGAAGTCATGAGATGAAGTCTCCTTCAGAGCGTCCTTCTTTAGTTCTTCGATCAGTTTTTCAGTTTTAAAAAGATAGATTCCCATAGAGGCTAAACATTGATTTGTGGTTCCTGGGATTGTTTTTGGTTCCTTAGGTTTTTCTTCAAAGCTTACGATCCTATTGTTTTCATCAACTTCCATTATCCCAAAAGATGAGGCAATAGATTTATCAACTTCTATAGCAGCTATGGTTGCAGAGGCATTATTTTCTAAATGGAATTCAAACATCTCCCCATAGTCCATTTTATAGATGTGGTCCCCCGATAAGATAAGAAGAAATGGTGTTGATTCCTTCTCGAGGAAATAAATATTTTGATATACAGCGTCAGCTGTGCCAGCGTACCATCTATTGTCTAACCTTTGCTGGGGAGGAATTGTGAAAATGAATTCATCGAGCTCATTAGAAAAGAGTTTACTCCAGCCGACATAAATATGCCTTTCTAATGAGAGAGATTTATATTGCGTCAGAACGACAATTTTTCTGATATTAGAATTAATACAGTTACTAAGGGTAAAGTCTATAATTCTATATTTTCCACCAAAAGGTACAGCAGGCTTAGCTCTATGGATGGTCAATGGGTAGAGACGCTCACCCTTTCCACCAGCTAAAACAACTGCCATGATATCTTTCATGATGTTTTTTTTCTCTAATCTTTTCATAATCAAAATATAACAAGAAAAATTTTTTATGTCAACGAGTTGTACAATCCCCTACTCTGCCGACAGATAACTCTCAAAAATACAGAAGCCTTCTCTTTATTAGGTTTCTGGGTGAGGCAAAATATTGCCTATCGGTGAAAAATAGGAGGCTTTCTCTAAATGATAAAACAAAAACTTTTACCATTCAAGATAGGTTTATATAAGAAATTGATTTTAGTAGATAAATTATGCTATCTTTTTCTTTGTATTTTTTAAATTTTAAGGCTTAGATTTTATATTTAACTTTACAATGTGGAGGATGAAAATTGGCTACAAAGGCAGCACCAAAGAAAAAGAAGCCATCGGTTATTAAACGGGTTAAACAATCGGAAAAGAGAAGGTTACACAATAAAGCCTATAAAACGAGAATTAAAACTCAAATTAAAAAATTAGAAGAGATTTTAAATACTAAAGATCGAGATAAAATAGATATAACTTTTAGGGAGACTGTAAAAATAATATCGAGTGCCGCATCGAAGGGCATTATTCATAGAAACACTGCCTCAAGAAAAATCTCGAGAATTGCTAAAAAAGTTAACCAATTTTTGGCTAATAATCCTACTACTGAATCTTCCAATCCGTCTGAAGTATCTTAATTAGCAAATTATCTATTACATTTGGGTGGGAGCTTTTGATTGCAAAATCTGCTTCATGGAGTAAGGCAAAGATTTTTCCATAAATCGGCTGGTGAGCCTTAGGAGCTTTAACATACAACTTTCTATAATGCCAATTAAGAGCTCCTAATAACATATAAGGTTCCATATCCCTTTGGAGATAGTGGTAAATCCTAAAAACAAGTTTCTTATTACCGCTCTCGATTGCTTGTATTAGATCAAAGGCGTCAAATTCTCCCCCCTGATAGATATTATCCTTTAAGTCTATAATGTCTATGTGATTTTTACCTATCAGTGTAAGCTTTTCTATCTCTGAATTAACCTTAAATAACTCATCGCCTACCATTTCTATTAAATATTCTATAGCTTCATCAGTGAGAGTGATATTTTTGCTTTTAGCCTTTTCCTTTATCCATGTATAAATCTCTTTTCCTTGCAAATTAATTTTTATGGTCCTAATCTTTGAGAGTGTCTCCAGTGGGAATACCTTCTTAGGATCACCCTTACAAAACATAAAAAAAACAGAAAAGCTCGCAGGATCGTTAATATAATCTTCTAACTTTTTCAAATCCCTTTTAGAGATTTTCTGTACATTTTTCAAGAAAACAATTCTTCTTTCGTTTAAGAAAGGTAGAGTGTTTAATATCTCGATGATATCTGCAATGGAGATTTTCTCATCAATGCTATCGAGGTCAAATTGCACAAAATTAAGAGATTGCCAAGCGTTCAATCTCTCCTTGATAAGGGTTTGGCTTTCATACAATATGAAATCCTGTTGTGAAGAGATGAGGTATGTGGAAGAGGGAAAGCATTTCTTTGCTTCAAAATAAAAATCATTAAAATTCATTTAAAAATTCCTCTATCTATGACAGATCTTACGATTTCCCTCGACAATTCCTTAAGGGAATCGTCAATAACTATATCCTTCCTTGCCAAAATATGCTCAAGTTTTCCCGTTGATAAAAAGTAGTTCACAAAGGGATCTGTAACATTATTGATCTCAATTGTCTTTCCTGTTTCGACATCAGTTAGCTTGAAATTGCAAAGAATTATTATTTGATACTCGGTAGTTAGTAGATGCTTTTCAGAGATAGTTTTTATTTGAAATTTAGTGATCTCTCCATCGACTCGATATTTAGACAGAGGCTTTATCTCAAAACCGTATTGAATAAATGCATCAACGAGCTTTCGATGCAATCTATCCTGTAAGCCGGGCTCTGATGTTTTGTTATCAATTTTTCCAATGGTTATCTCCTTAAAAGGTAAATTCTCTCTCTTGTATGCAGAATATCCACAACTTAACAAGACTAATGAACAAATTAAAAGAAAAATTAATTTTTTCTTAATCACCAAAAACTCTTTTAAAAATAAAATCGACATGTCTTAAGTAGTATCGTAGATCGAAGATTTCCCTTATTTCTGACTCCGTAAGATATTCCCTAACCTTTTTATCTTTGATCAACAGATTCATAAAGCTTACTCCCCTTTGCCAGCTTTTCATAGCATTCTTTTGGACTATTTCATAGGCAGATTCACGAGATAGACCCTTATCTATCAAAGCTAACATTACTCTTTGAGAATTATACAGTCCATAACTCCTCTCCATGTTAGCCTTCATCCTTTCAGGATAAACTATAAGATTTTTAAGAATGTCCATAAGTCTATTAAGCATGTAATCTACTAAGATTAAACTATCAGGAATTATGATTCTTTCTACTGAGGAATGGGAGATATCTCTTTCATGCCAAAGAGCGATGTTTTCGATTGCTGCCAATGTATTTGCTCTAACAACTCTTGCAAGACCAGAAAGATTCTCTGCTCCGACGGGGTTTCGCTTATGAGGCATGGCTGATGAACCTTTCTGCCCAGCAGTGAAGGGTTCTTCTACCTCTAAAACTTCTGTTCTCTGAAGATGCCTTATTTCAATTGAAATCTTCTCTATATTTGCTGCTATTATTGCAAGAGTAGATAGGTACTCAGCATGACGATCCCTCTGTATAATCTGAGTAGAGATAGGATCAGCCTTTAGTCCTAATTTTTTGCATACCTTTTCTTCCAGTTCAGGTGGTATATTTGAAAAAGTTCCAACAGCTCCAGAAACCTTCCCTACACTAATGATTTCCTTCGCTCTATACATTCTCTCCAAATTTCTCTTTGTATCTTCATACCATAGAGCACACTTAAGTCCGAATGTCATCGGTTCGGCGTGAATTCCGTGAGTC
>JAOAEO010000063.1:2386-8456 GCA_026416735.1 Thermodesulfovibrionales bacterium | reverse complement strand
CCAAACAATTGTTATTAGGGGGGTTATTACAGGGTGTCGAGGTGCCCCATCTCTGCATGATCCACTCTAACCCAGCCATGCCTTGTTTGGCTACATCCCTCGTATCAGCAATTGCTTTGGTGCGAAAGAATTCCCTATTAGAGACAAGATAAAGAGATGTGATTGTGCCAAGGATAATAATGCTTACCACGATGGCAATAAGAATCTCTATCAGAGATAGGCCCTTCGATGATCTGAGATAATGGGTAAACATATTACTAAAAAACCTAATTTAATTAGCGAAATTACAAACTAAATCCCTTAAGACCATGCTTCTTCCGCCATATGTTGCGGTAGCAACTACTGTGGCACAAGCAGTTGTGCCAGAACCGGCTGAAGGAGGAACAGCCGGTGGGTTGCCCGTTATAGTAACATTAATAGTTATGTTACCGCATGGAACTGAGAGAGAACTCAAAGAATGGTTTGCCCTTTTTGCTTCTATGCCTGATGATGCTGCTTGAAGAAGACAGGTCTCAACAAAATCTTTTCCCGTTGCCAAAGGAAAATTCGTTATCATCTTCATAACACCTATAACCAGAAGAACTACCAGTAGAACAGCAATTAGTGCTTCCACAAGAGAAAATCCCTCAGTCTTATAAAATGATTTTAATATCATGTGCAACCACCACTTCCTTTCTCAAACCTCATAGCTCCGAATCTGCTTATGGAGACCTTTGAGTAAGAGGAAGAATTGGTTATACAAACATTGCCAAGGTGTATGGCAAATCCTTTAGGATCAAAGGATGCACCAGAACCAGAGAGGGAGACAAAGTTATCGGTTATGGTGAGAGAGTGCATTATTGATCCTGAACACAAATTGCTTCTGTCTGTTCCCATGTTGATAATTTTTAGTGTATTTCCCTCTCTACATATACCCACATTGATTGTTCTTTCCATTGCCGTTATCCTTGCCCACCGAACGAGATTTTCCATAGTCGAAGCATAATCAATATATTTATAGGTTTGGTAATACTTTATAAAGGAGGGAATTGCCACTAAAGCCAAAATGGCAACTAAAACTATTACAACCATAGTCTCGACTAAGGAAAAACCCTCATTAGTATGGAGATTCATACTTAAATACTATCAAAATCTATTCGTCATGTCAATCTATTTGTTTCGCCAATTTTTTACTTCCATTCTTTTTTCGATAGATTTTCAGTAAATTTTTTGTATAATAAAGTCATAGTTTTTTAATAACAATATGGAAGTTCTAAAACATCTAATAATATGGACAAAAGGCTTTATTTAAGGACAGGAGATAAGGTAATTCATATTAAACATTATTCGTGGGGCTATGGTGAAGTAATAGAGGAAAGACATTCTAACCTACCAGGTGGCTTTTGCTTTGTGAGAGTACTCTTTGCTGATGGTCAAGAGAGATCATTCATCAATGATATGAATCATGAGCTCTGTTGTTACTATACAGGACTCAGATTAGTTGGTCAATTTAATCTCTGGAAGTCTTAAAAAAGCTAAAAGTTAATACCAGAAGGATACCTAAGTCCCTCAAAGGCATATACTATTCTGCCTTCGCGATCCTTTTTCTCTTCTGGATAAAGAGTAAAGATCATATCAGAGAGGATTTTTTCACATTCGTTCTTGGAAGGTATTAAGTCGAGAAAACCTGTGGTTACAGAGCCATCACTAATATTTATAAATCTCGCTAACTCACCATCGGTTATTAATGCATAGGGAATTGTAAAAGATTCAACAACTCTACATAGGGCAATTGCATATCTCTCCCAAGAATCTAAAGAGGAAGTAGCACAAATAATTAGAATGAGTCTTTTATTGTTCAGTTTTAAAATTAAGTCTACGATGGTATCGAACTTTAGATCTTCTAATTGAATCGAAAAGACTCTATTTATCTCTATTTCTGCTGGACTATAGCCCCTTTCGTTTAGTAAAAATTTGATTACTCTTCTATGGATATTGGAAAGGCGAAGACTATCTAAATATGCTTCATATTCGAGGTATGCCGATATTAGTTGATCTCTCTCTTCAGGGTTTTCAGGTATTTTACCAAGAGGTAAATAAAATGACATCCTTTACCACTCACCTCAAAAGGCCTTCTTTTAAAACTAAACTATATCTGGGATGTTCGAAGGCATGGATATCTGGGTATTTACTGTATAACCAACCATTAAAAATTGCCTTATCCTTTTCGTATATTATAGCTCTAACGGCAGGATTATTGGGTTCATTGCTCCTTGAAGTTATAATGTCTTTTTCCATTTTAAAATCTGGTAAGAAGTCTTTACAGATAACCTTTAGATTAGTACCTTCAATATGGAATTCTGTATTCAATTTTATAGTATATTCGTTCTTTCTTTTAGCCTGTCTATCCTCAAATATTACTCTCACTGAGGACCACTTTTTTTGTACATCTGGAGGTACCACTATTTTCCTTTCACTTTTGGTGACGACACTTCCATGGGGTGATTGGGGGCGCTCTTCTTGTGGCTTAGATAGAGGAATATGAATTGGCTTTTGGACAGGTGTAAAGGACTGGCTTTTTTGAGGCGGAGGCTCCTTCTTACTTTCACAGCCGAAAGCCACTAAAAAAAGTAATATGGAGAGTATCCAAAAAAATTTAGCTTTCAAGTAATTAGCTCTGGCGGAGAGGCAGGGATTCGAACCCTGGGTGAGGTTTTACCCCCACAACCGCTTAGCAGGCGGCTGCCTTCGACCTACTCGGCCACCTCTCCTTTCTACAAGGATAAATAAATGATATCAGTTTATCCACTCTGTTGTAAAGTTACAGAGCTGCTAATTCGATCTTTTGATTTAATAATAGGATCGCCAAAGATAACAATAGGATTTAAAAATTTGCTCTTAAAATGTCTAAATTACTTATGAAAAAAGGATTTATGTATTTTTTTTAAAACTTCAATTTTTTAATAATATCGGGCAGTTGGGAGAGTAAATCGGGATGAGACCTTCCTAAATAAATCTTAAGGGCTTTGAGATCCATCTTGATGTCCTCGATTTCCTCCTTTTGTTGACTAAGAGCTGTAATCTTCTCGGTCAAAGTCTTTACTTCTTGCTCTAATAGAGATATTTTTTCTTTCAAAATTATGATGTCTTTCATCTTTAAGTTCCTACTTTAGTATTCATTTCTTACGTTGTGCCTTGGTTCTTCTTCTCAATTTTCTATGTTTATGTTTACGCATCTTTTTCTTTCGCCATTTAACGACGCTACCCACAACATCACCTCCTCACTATAAAGATATATAGAAATTTCAATCTTTAGAAAAGCAAAGCATTCAAGCATTCAAAAGATTAACTTAATTACACTGAATGCTTCGATCTAAGCTTTGTCTACGAATGCGCCTGCCTTTACAGAATTCAGCAAAGAGCCTTTATTTTTGAAAAGTCTTTTTTTAAAACTTAATAACTTTCGCTGCCAAATTATACAAGTTAAAAAGTCAAAGAGCACTGAGAAGATGAATAACTATTATAACATGACTTTATAAATTGTGTTTATGCTATTAGTAAAAACTTATAGGGTTCTGCATTCTTGCCTTTGCAGCTTCCATAAAAGTTTCTATTGATAATTCAGTGGTAGGAGATTCAGTCCCATCGTAGGGGATACTTATAAAAGGTATATTATATTCATTACTTATAGTTTTCAGAAGAGAGGTCACTATAGTTCCAGGCATACATCCAAAGGGCATGACATTGATTATTCCACTGCAACCCCTGTATATAAAATCTATAGACTTACCTATACTTAAAATAGTCTCCCCTTCGAAGGAGTCGTGAACATATGGTGAAGCCATCTTCAACAAATCTTTGGTTTTAGGTTCCTTTAGGGTTTTTAAATAACCCTTAAATGGTTTAGCAAGCTTATGTTCGATTTTAGACTGCATACGTTTTTTGACCCAGAAGGTTAATATTGCAGAGATATCCTTTTCAATATAGGCTCTCCTTTCAGCAAGGAAATTGACATAGTATATCCATTCCTCCATTGGAGCGAGATAAACTTCACCACCAAGGGCTTCTATCTTCCTTATCAAATCTTCATTTGAAAAGGTATGACTCCTAACAAAAATTTCACCAACTATACCTATTAAAGGTTTTTTCTCAACAGTCTTAGGTAATCTTTTGAAGTCCTCTTTAAGGCTTTCTAAAAGGGGTTTGAGTTTTTCATATGATTCGGAAGAGAGTAATGCATAGATTTCTTCTAAGTATTTATTATATAAAGCATCAGTAGCCCCCCTTTCTACCTCGTAGGGTCTTGTTTCATGGAGGCATTTATATAAGATATCATAGGCAACTATTCCAGCCCATGCCGTCTTTATAAACTCGTTACCCTTTCCGTTATGGACGAAATTATTTGAATACTGCTCTGGAGCTAAAATCATAGCATCTTCATAACCAAGTTCTTTAAGTATAAGTCTTTGCAAAACATTATATTGGCCAAATCTACAAGGACCACCCGCTGTAGGCATCAAGAAAGCTGTTTTTTCTGGAACTATACCAGGCTCTGAAATTTTTTTAATGATGTCTCCAGTTGTAACTGTACAAGGATAACACTCTTTACCAGGTAAGTATTTCTTGCCAATATCGATAGATTGCTTGTCAGAAGGAGGGAGCACCTCAGATCTAATGCCGCATTTATTATATGCAGCTGCTACAGCAAAGGCGTGGTCGACCATTCTTGGTATGTAGATAGTTCTACCCTCTAAGGAGTGCGATTTGGTTGATTTAACAGTAGTATGGGTATGAAAGACTCTTTTTGTTGTAAGAAGAGATGTGCGAAAGTAGCTACTTTGAATACTATCTAAAAAAGCCTCACATCTCGTTATTGCTCCTGCATCAGCACTATGCTCATCAATTTCAATGTGGAGGAGAGGTTTATCGCCTATTTCTTTCTTAAAATATTTGAGAATAAATGAATCGGGTCCACAAGAAAAGTTGCCAATGTATATAGGATAGAGATTTCTCTCTTTTGATATAATTTTAGCAGCTCTTAAAATCCTCTGACCAGCTCTCCAATACATATTTGGCCATGAATCATATAAACCGACTTGCTCAATTGGTAAAAAGTCCATTGGGATAGCAAGAACCCCGAAGTTGGCAAGTTTTTTAGGAATCTCTAAATTCATCCCTAAATCAAAGGCATTATAACCTCTACCTACTATCACTATGATAGGAGTTTTGCTATCTATGCTTTCATGTAAAATCTCCAAACCTTTTGCTTTTATTGCCCTAATAAATCTTTCCTGGGAAGCCTGCGCCAAAGCCATAGCTCGCTCTATTTCACTGATAGATATATCAAATTGATCGAATGCTTTTCTCAATTCTCTTTTAAGAAATTCTTCACCAAGACTTAGGTTAATAATCGGCGTGACTGTATGAATTCCTTCTGTTATCGGTTTTGTCACATATGGGATCGTCTGGACATATGGACAAGATAGGCTTCTCTTGTATTCGTCTGTAGCCTTCGTTAGATTGATAGCACTGGGGATAAATAGGACATCAACCTTTTGTTCAACGAGATATTTTATGTGTCCATGTGCAACTTTAACGGGAAAACAGGCTTCAGAATATACATATTCGAGTCCAAGATTCTTAATCTGTTTATTTGTTTTTGGTGAGACGACGACCTCAAAGCCTAATTCAGAAAGCAGAGTAGTCCAATAGGGCAGATAATCATGGAAGAAGAACATGTAGGGGACACCGATTTTAAGTCTTTTTTCATTAAAGGAGCTTTGGGATTGGCGATTTAAATGATCCTTCCATAATAGTTCCTCTCTGAGGGTAAAAAGATCAGGCATGGTGGTTTTCTGTGCCCTCTTGATGTCATACTTTTCACATCTACCACCATAATATAAATATCCTTCCTCACCTTCTACTTTAACTCTATTAATCTCACAAAGATTAGAGCAACCATTGCACTCAAAGGAAGTTATTTGGTAAGGTTTCTTTGAGAGTTCGAATCCTTTGAAACTCGATTTAGGTTTGTCTCTTTCCTTCATGTGCCTCATGGCTATGAGAGCCATCCCTATGGCGCCTGTTACAT
>JAOAEO010000063.1:0-2376 GCA_026416735.1 Thermodesulfovibrionales bacterium | reverse complement strand
CGGAGATGTGTATAAGAGACAGGGGTGGAACGGTTATGCTTTTATGGAGATACTTTTCGAAAGCAGCAACTACAGACTTATTAAAGGCAACCCCACCCTGAAAGAAGATATTGTTGCCTATTTTCTTACCTGCAACAACCCTATTAATATAATTCTGCACTATTGAATAAGCAAGTCCAGCGAGGAGATTATCCTTTTTTGCGCCCCTTTGGAGATTAGCCATAAGAGAATTTTCCATGAAAACGGTGCATCTCTCGCCAAGTCTGCATGGATTTTTGGCAGAGAGTGCCATATTGGCAAAGTCTTCTTTTATTGAGATGTTAAGTTTCTCAGCTTGCTCTTCAAGGAATGAACCCGTTCCTGCAGCACAAGCTTTGTTCATCTCAAAATCTACTATCATACCTTTGTCTATAGAGATATATTTGGAATCTTGCCCACCAATTTCAAAAATAGTATCTACATTGGGATCGATATGAATAGCCGCAGTCGCTTGAGCGGTAATCTCATTTTTAACTATATCAGCACCAACATAGTCAGCTATCATATATCTTCCAGAGCCAGTTGTGCCGACACCTAAGATCTCAACAGATTCTCCTACTTCACCATATATATCTCTCAGTCCTTGATTAACAGCTTCAATGGGTCTGCCAGCAGTCATGAGATAGCTTTTAGCTAAGAGTCTGCCTTCTTCATCAATTAAAGCAAGATTGGTGCTAATAGAACCAATGTCGATGCCAAGATACGCCTTCATTCTTGATCTATTGTTCAATTTAGGGGTTGTAAAAGATGAATCTTTGTTAGATAGATGTCTTTCATAAAAATTATCACCAGAAACAATTAAAGGATTATAGGAACTTTCGGAGTATTCGTAGCTCAAAAGGTAAGACTCTAAAACTTTGAGATCGAAGGTGTTGATCCTATTTTCGTCTCTATCCTTCAAGGCAGCGCCTATTGCACCCATAAACAGAAAGTCATCGGGTATAAAAAGATCAGAAAGCTCGAAGACTTCTTTGAAAGCTCTCACCATCCCTCTGTTTGCGGCAACTCCACCCTGAAAAGAAACAGGAGGGTCGATGTTTTTTCCTTTAGCGATAGCTCCTTTAAAATTTCTTGCCACTGCAAAGCAAAGCCCAGCCACTATGTCTTCAAGGGGTGTGGCAATTTGTTGGAGGTGAATCATATCAGATTTGGCAAAGACACTACATCTACCAGCAATTTTTGCTGGTTTTTTAGATTGTCCAGCTATATCGCTAAACTCCTCGATGGTAAGTCTTAACCTCGCAGCTTGCTGTTCTAAAAAAGAGCCTGTACCAGCGGCACAGACAGAATTAATAGAAAAATCTTTAATTCTACCATTTTCTAAAAAGATTAATTTAGAGTCTTCACCACCCATCTCGATGACAGTTCTAATATGGGGAAATAAGTTTTTTATGGCGTAGGAGTGGGCAGCTATCTCGTTGACATGATTGATTTTTAAAATAGATGCGAGCAACTTTCCAGTTGAACCTGTGATAGATAGAGTAATACCCTCGAAATCCTTAAATAGTTCCCTCAATAATTCATAGGCTATTTTAAGACTGTTACCATAATGCTTTCTATAAAATCTCTCTAATATATTACCCCTTTCATCAAGTATAACAAGTTTGACTGATACAGACCCTGCATCAAGTCCGAGTAATTTCATCGTTCCTCCCCTCATCATTAAGATCTAAGGTGTTATTTCCTTTTATAACGCCTTAGAATCAAAACCCCCAACATTAACGAAACATTAAAACACAGAAGTTTAGTCTTTAATCTTATACTTTAATTAATACACATAAGAAATATCAAATAGGCAATTTGAAATCAAAAAAATGAATAAAGTGTTTTTTATTTTAATCTAAAAACTAAAAAATTTCATTTCTTTCTTGTAATTCCGAAGAGGCCTGTAAATTCTTTTAGTAAAGGATAGCTCATCTACCCTGTAGTGCCCTTTGAACAGTTTTAATAGCACAAAATTCACCACACATACTACAAACTTCCTCTAATAAAGGAGGGGATTCCTCTCTGAGGGATTTGATTCTATCTGGATCGAAACTTAAAGATATCTGTCCTTCCCAATCGAAATTTTTTCGATAATAAGACATTTTTCTGTCCTTCTCTATAGCTGATGGTATTTTCTTAGCTAAATCTGCAGCATGTGCAGCTATCTTTGAGGCTATGACCCCTATTTTAACATCCTCAATATCTGGCAATCTTATATGTTCGGAAGGGGTTACATAACATAAGAAATCTGCTCCTACTGCTCCAGCAATTGCTCCTCCAATAGCAGCGGCTATGTGGTCATAACCGATGGCTATGTCTGTTACAAGAGGTCAAAGTACATAGAAGGGAGCC
>JAOAEO010000062.1 GCA_026416735.1 Thermodesulfovibrionales bacterium | reverse complement strand
GTTGAATATAAAACAATAGCAATAAATAGAGCCCCTATGGTTTATGTTCATAGAGAAGACAATTAGGATTAAGGGAGTACCATCTACTACAAAGATGGGAGACTGACTAAGAAAATAAAAAAAGGAAGAGCTATTAAAAGAATAAAGGAAAGAGTAATAGATAGAGTAAACAAGGGGGCACTTAAACTCGATGACAATAAAGAATACACCTTTTAATTTTAAACCTCTCAATCATAGAGGCACGAAATGGAATGCTAAAAAGGTTACCTTAGAGTAAAGGGATAGAGGCTAATTATTAAACATTTAAAGGGCTACCACTTATAGTGTATCACCAATTTAGGGATGGGTATGTAGTAGGGAGGATAAAAAGACTATGTACTTTTACGGAAAGGTAAGGGTGTTTACCTTAGTAGTGAATACTATAGATGTAAGGAGACGACCTTCAGTGTAACAGTCGATAGAGATTATGGTAGTGGAAGAGGCTATTAAGGGAATAAGGTAAGGTGTGCTGAAATAGCGGTATAAAAGCATAGTCTATTTAAAAGATTAAGAGACAGAGAGGGTAGAGTTTTTTCTTAAGGCTTAAAAATAGTGAATATTAGAAAGAAAGACCAAACAGTGATGAAAAGCCTATTTAGAAGTTTTTAGTCCTTTGAAATGATTAAAAAAAGCAGAGAAGGAGATATTTTAAATTTTAAAACTTCTATCGGTAGCTTTGAGGTGAATGACATAAAGATTATTGTAATTTTATTTTAATATTGTTGTAATATTATTTATACATTAATACATTAATCATTTTTTTCTGTTGTCCAAAACAGATTAATTTAAAAATGTTGTGTTTACATAAATTAAGAAGGAGCTTTTAGTGAAAAAAGAAAATTTTATAAAGTTACATAAGACATCTGAGGTCTATTCTTCCGAAGGTGGTGACCCTACCGATGTGCATCACATTATTGACTTAAAAAAAGAAAAGATAGGATTAAAACAGGTGCTTGAAGACCTCAAACCTCATGATCACCTATGTCTTATCTATGAGTCTAAGGATGAATGGCGTGCTGCTATCGTCCCATTTATTTCAATAGGCTTGAAACGAGGTGAGAAATGTCTCTATATTGTTGATGCAAGCACTGCCGATGAAATTCGTGGATATCTCCATAAAGAAGGAATTGATGTTTTAAGGGTTGAAAAGTCAGGGCAGCTCTCCATCCTTCACCATTCTGAAGCATACACGCTTGATGGTCTCTTTGACCCTGACAGAATGATAAAACTGCTAATAACCGAAACTAAAAAGGCTCTATCTGAGGGGTATATAGCCCTTAGAGCTACTGGTGAGATGACATGGGTCTTGAAGGGTAGCCCCGGCTCAGAAAAACTTCTCGAATATGAGTCAAAATTAAACAAGGATTTCTTTCCAAAATATCCCTGCCTTGCCATCTGTCAATATGACCGCTGGAGATTTGAGCCAGAGATTATCAAAGGTGTATTAATGACACATCCTCTCCTTATAAAGGGGGATCAGATATATAGAAATTTTTACTACATCCCACCTGAAGAGTATCTCAGTCACAAGTTTGCCGAGAAAGAAGTTGAGCATTGGCTAAATAATCTGGAGCGTGAGCATAAATTGATTGAATATATTTTTAGAAGCGGAGAGGGAATTAAAAAAAGAATCAAAGAGAGTGAAGAGACATATCGTAATATCTTTCAGAACGCCCAGGTCGGCCTTTTTAGGACAAGGATTTCTGATGGCAAGATACTTGAAAGTAATGACCAGCTTGCAAAAATGTTCGGCTACGATAGTAGAGAAGAATTTATTGCAGAGTATGTCACCTCACTTAATTATGTTGACCCAGGGACTCGCGAGAAGATGTTAGATATATTAAAGAAAGATGGGTTTATAAAAAACTTTGAAGCCCGTTTTTATCGGAAAGATCGCTCCATATTCTGGGCAAGGTATTCAGCCAAAATTTATCCTGACAAAGGTTGGATAGAGGGAGTTGCAGAAGACATCACAGAGCTAAAAAGAGCCTCTGAAGAGCTTAGGAATGAGAAAGAGAGATTACAAGCTTTATTAGACCAAGCTCCTTTCGGTATAGCCGTAATTGATCAGGATGGTTCATTTAAATACATAAACCCAAAGTTTACAGAAATATTTGGATATCTCTTATCGGATATTCCCGATGGTAAAACCTGGTTTAGAAAGGCCTATCCCGATACTGCCTATCGAAATTCTGTAATCAAAGCGTGGAAAGATGATTTGAAAAAATCAAGACCAGGCGAAAAAAGACCCCGTATCTTTAAGGTGAAATGTAAAGATGGTTTAGAAAAAATAATAAATTTCATCCCTGTCCAATTAACTTCAGGTGAAAACCTGATGGCATGTGAAGACATCACCTCCATTAAACTTTCAGAACAGGCCTTACGTGAGAGTGAAGAAAAGTTTAGAGAGCTTTATGAAAACGCCCCTGTTGGCTATCATGAATTAGATCACGAAGGAAAAATTATCTGTGTGAATCAGACAGAATTAGATATGCTTGGTTATGATGCCCAAGAGATGGTAGGACAATACCTCTGGAAGTTTGTAGCAGACCCTGGAATAAAAGAAATTATCTCTGGCAAATTGTCAGGGGAAATACCACCTGGTAGCTCCTATGAAAGACAATACATAAAGAAGGATGGGACAATCCTTCCCGTTTTAGCACAGGACAGATTACTTAAAGATAAGGAAGGTAATATAACCGGAATCCGTGTAACTATACAGGATATTTCAGAACTTAAGAGGCTTGAAAATGACAAAAAAGCCCTCGAAGAGCAGCTTAGGCAGTCTCAAAAGATGGAGGCTATTGGTCAACTTGCAGGAGGTATCGCCCATGATTTCAATAACATCCTTACCGCTATAATCGGCTATTGTAACCTCTCTCTATCGATGTTAAGAAAAGAAGATCCTCTAAAGAGATATATAGAGGAAATAGATAGGGCAGCACAGAGAGCTTCTGAATTAACAGGTAGATTGCTTGCCTTTGGCAGGAAACAGATATTAGATGTAAAGGTTATCGACTTAAATAAAATTTTGCTTTCAATTGAAGGGATGTTGCGGAGGGTTATAAGAGAAGATATTGAACTTTGCATCTTCACAGCGGAGGGAGGTGCAATGATCAAAGCAGATCCATCACAGATAGAGCAAATTATTATTAACCTCGTTACAAATGCCAGAGATGCAATGCCTGAAGGGGGAAAGCTAATCATTGAGACGGCAAATGTTGAGCTGGACGAAGAGTACGCAAGCAAACATATCGGTGTAAAACCTGGTCGATATGTGATGCTCTCAGTAAGCGATACAGGAAAGGGAATGACAGAAGAAGTTAAAAATAGAATCTTTGAACCTTTTTTTACTACCAAAGAATCTGGCAAAGGGACTGGTTTAGGTTTACCAATGGTCTATGGGATTGTGAAGCAAAGTGGAGGCAATATCTGGGTTTATAGTGAACCTAATAAAGGAACCACCTTTAAGATTTACTTCCCTGTGGCAGAGAAGCCCTATGAAGAGTCTTTCGTTGAATACGATGGACAAGAAGCTAAAGTAGAAACTCAACGGGGTGGTGAGACAATTCTTGTTGTTGAGGATGAGGAGGCAGTTCGTCAGTTTGCTGTTATTGCACTACAAAGGCAGGGGTATAAAGTTCTTTCAGCCTCCAATGGAGATGAGGCTTTGCTTCTTTCTAAGAATTTTAATGACCTCGTTAATCTTGTTTTAACAGATGTAGTGATGCCTGGCATGAGTGGACGCAAACTTGTAGAACGCCTAAAGGAGCTCTATCCAGAGATAAAAGCCCTTTATATGTCAGGCTATACCGACAATGCAATAGTTCATCAAGGCATTCTTGATGCACACATAAATTTTATTCAAAAACCCTTTACTGTTGAAAGGTTGGTAAAAAAGGTAAGGGAGGTACTCGATTATAGCAGTTAATATAGCTTTTTTAAGACAAACTTTATTTCATGGTTTTAGACGATTTTTGCAAAATAAATCACAAGAAATCGGATATTTAATAGAATCAAGCTTCCCTTTTCCTATATAACTTATACTATGAAGGAGCGTCGGAATCAATCAAAAATAACTTTAAAACCTATCTGTTTTATTAATTTTAAGTTCCTATGATGATTTCTTCATTATGAAGAAATCCTGAACCCCAAAAACACTCTTACCACCATAGAATTCTTCCCTCTTCTTCACAAATGAAGTAATTCATCCTTTTTGATAAAATAGTATTCCATTTCATTTTCCCTATCGCAATTTTGGGTGAACATTTCTCTCTCCATACAAATTAATTATGGATACCAACTTTGTTAGGATTACCTCTCCATTATTGAATGGTAATGTGACATAAGAATCTAATACTCCAATTAAAGTTTTTTTAAAAATTTTCGATAATACTATTAGATGATTTTCGACTATTAATTAATAGTGGAGTATAAAGTTTATACAAATTTGCTCTAAGGGAGCATTAACTAACATCAAAGGAGGAGAGTTTATGAGAAGTGAAAAAAATTTAATTTTATGGTTAATTGGTGCGTTAGTTGTGGTAAGCTTTATTTTTACCGTGATGTTGTCCGATGAGCTTAAGGCGAGTGACATCATTAAAATCGGGTTAAATTATCCCGAAACAGGTCCTTACGCAAAACAAGGACTTGATCAAAGAAGAGCTGCAGACTTAGCTGTCGAAGAAATTAATGCAGCAGGTGGTATTTTGGGCAAGAAAGTTCAGCTCGTATATAGAGACACCAGATGCAATCCAAAGCTGGCTAGAGAAAATGCAATTGAACTCTATGATAAAGAGGGGGTGCAAATGATATTTGGTGGCTCTTCGAGCGCAGTGATAGTTGCCGTTGGGAAAGTAGCGAAAGAAAAAAAGAAGCTTGCCTTTGGAACCCTCACTTATGCTACAGAAGTGACCGGTGAAGAGGGGCACAAATTCATATTCAGGGAATGCTACGATTCATACATGGCTGCTAAGGTACTCGCCGATTATCTCAAGAAGAATTTTGGTGGGAAGAAGTATTTTTATATTACCTCTGACTACAACTGGGGATGGACAACGGAGGATGCCTTTAGAAAATTCACAGGTACTGAAGATAAGGATTTACACAAAGGAATCCTTACCAAGCTAGGCACAACAGATTTTAAAGCTCCCCTCTCTATAGCTCAAGAAGCAAAACCAGATGTGCTAATCCTTGTTCAATTTGGTAGAGACATGGAGATTGCTCTCAAACAAGCGTACGAAATGGGACTCAAAAAGACTATGCAGATTGTCGTCCCCAATATTAATGAAGATATGGCAGCTGGAGCAGGCCCTGAAGCTATGGAAGGTGTATTGGGAACTCTCCCATGGTCCTGGAAAATCCCTTTTGAGAAAGGATATCAGAAAGGTATCGATTTTGTAAAGAAATTTGAGTCCAAATATGGTAGATATCCAACCACCTCTGGAGCATCTGCATATACCATTCTTCATCAATATAAGGAAGCTGTGGAACGTGCAAAGAGCTTTGATACAATGGCAGTAATAAAAGCACTGGAAGGGCATAGATATACTATGCTAAAGGATGAACAATACTGGCGTGCCTTCGATCATCAATCTGTCCAGACTGTTTATGCTGTGCGGGGCAAAAAAGCAGATGAAGTCAGAAAAGACAAGTATCAGCTTGATTATTTTGAGGTAATCAATGAGATGAAGGGTGATGCTGCTGCCATCTCCTTTGAAGAATGGAGTGCAGCAAGGTTGAAAGTTGGTCTTCCCACTGCACTTGACTAATTTTATTAGACCAAGGAGGCTATTAAGACCTTAAGGGAAGGGATAGCTAATAAAACTATAAAAGCTATCCCTTTCTAATAAGTAAATCTACATAAGTAAAATCATCATTACATATACATACGGATGGAATAACTATGAATATCAAGATTAGACTTATAATTAATGTTGCAATTGTCTTTGTATCAATGGTTATTATTGTCTTCTCTGCATTATATGGCATTCAGTCTATTAAGAAAAATATTACAGATCTTACTCAGAGGACTACCCCTTATCAGATTAAGGCGATAAATCAACAGAGAGCACTTCAGGCTCATGCCGCAAACCTTATAAGCATCTCATCTTTAACAGCAAAAGAGGAATATAATAGATTAAAAGAATCTGTTACTGCCTCTCTTGAACATGTTAAAAGAGCTTCTGAGGAACTGGCTAAGCTAAAAGGAGAAGGCTCGTCAGATGATAGAGAAATCTCTGATATTACTAAACAGGTTCTTATAAATGTTGAACAGAAGCTGTCTGCTGAAGAAGCTACGAGCTCCGCTGTCAAAGCTATTAAAGGTAAGCTTGTAGAAGCTTCAAAAAAGATGAAAGACCTCGATAATTCCATTAGAAGACTTCAGCAAAATACTTCTGCTGCAATGATTGCTGGGGTCGACACAGTCATGGGAGCAAATCAGCAGGTAAATAGTCTTATTATTGTACGAGATGGTTTAAAGGATTTAAATATTTATGTATCAAAAATACCAACAACACTCGATAAAAGACCTGTGGCAGTTTTAAGAGATAATGTCAGCTCAGCTACTAAGAATATTCTTGCTGCTCTGAAGAATATTAAGGGAATAGACAAGACTGTTCAAGAATTTACTCAAAGAATTAATTCCATTAATGAAAATGTAACAGGTGCAAAGGGGCTTGCAGCATTACAGTTACAGTATATCAGCGAAGAAAACGATGCCCTTAAGGAAAATATAGAAGCCCTTGCAAGACAGGTTGGATATGACATCGCCTATATGATGCCAACGATTGAAAGAGAAATAAATAGTGCAAATAACATTCTGAAGGCAAACACAGCTACGATGTCAAAAAATATAAATTCTTTTACAGATACAAACAACATTCTCGCTGCTGCTTCATCATTAGCTTTGTTGAATGCTACGATCGAATCACATATAAACCATTCCATCAGTTTAAAGAGGTCCGATGAATTCAATAGTGCCTCTGCTACAGTAATGGGGCTTTTTTCTCAAGCAAACGATATATCAAAAAAACTTAAAGACTTGCTTACAAAAAGTGGTTATACAGAAGAACAGAAACTATTGTCATCAAGCATGAGCGCTCTATCAGCTGTCCAACAGGAGTATCTTTCAGCTGCAAGCAAAATACGAGATGCCTTGAAAAGCTTTGAAGAGCTTGAATCCTTAAATTCAAAAATGAAGGAGATAGTAGCAAAACAGTTAGAAGAGAGCAATAGGGCAGTATCTATGGCTGGGATAAATCAAGAAGCTGCCATAATTTCAGTAAATAAAGTAGCAGGGAATACCATTTATATGGTAGTAATTGTCGGCATAATATCTGTTGTAGTCGCAACAACAATAGGAGGCTGGATAGGGCGATCTATTGCAAAGCCTATCAAAATAACTGCAAACATGATAACGGATATTAGCAAAGGTGATTTAACCAAAAGACTTGATATCCAAAGCAAAGATGAAATAGGAGTTTTATGCAGAAGTTTTAATGATCTTGTTATTAAGCTTCACAACAGCATCTCACAGGTAGCCAATAAAGCTGATATAGTTGTTTCTTCAGCAACTGAGCTTTCTGCCACTGCTGAGGAGCTCTCTAATCATTCCAAAATTCAATCAAATGAGGCTGTAAGTCTCTCAACGGCTGCTGAAGAGATGTCTGCAACAGCCCTTAGCGTTGCAAAGGACGCTCAAACTTCTGCGACTTTTGCAGAAGAAACTAAAAGAGAGGCAATGGAAGGAGAAAAGGTCATAAAAGAAGCTATAGATGGAATTAAGGCCATCAAAAATTCTATCACAGAGATATCCTCCTCTATTAACGGATTGATCAAGAGCTCACAAAAGATAGGAGAAGTAACGGCTGTTATTAAAGATATCGCCGATCAAACCAATTTACTTGCTTTGAATGCGGCAATCGAAGCGGCACAGGCAGGTGAAAAGGGTAGAGGCTTTGCCGTTGTGGCTGACTCTGTACGTCAACTTGCTGAGAAAACAACCTTAGCAACATCTGAAATCGCTGAGATAATAAAATCTTTACAGAACTCAGTCTCCAAATCATCGCAGGCAATGAGAGAAGGTATTGAAGATGTCAACCGTGTGGTTCAAAGGGCAAACAAAGCCGAAGAATCCCTTAGGGTCATAGTTGCAAGGATAGAGAAGAAGACTGAATTAATTCAACAAATGGCCACTGCATCAAATGAACAGTCAACAACTGTTGATTCGATGGTTTCTAATATTAACAGCGTTGCGAGAGCTGCAAAAGAATTTTCAGAGAGAACTGCTCAGATTGCAAAGACTGCTGAAGATCTCGATAGAGTTGCTGCTGAACTTCAAGCAATTGTTAGACAGTTCAGAATTTAAATTGTACTGCATTACCCTTGAGAGCACCTTTTAACTTTTCACTCTGTCGAGCCTTATACAACAGCCCTTTGCTGTCTCTCATAGTCCTTTAACTCATACTCCTCTTAAGATAAATAAAATAACAGTAAACTCTGCACATACACATAAAACCTATTGTAAAATTTTATCCATTTCCTTATTTTATCCTTTGCTTCCCCAAAACTACTATACTCATTAAGCCAAATAAACTCCTCTTTGATGGTTTTAATTACTCTCTCAGTGTCAGCATTTCCTTTAGGATTACCATAAAAGGTGAATATCTGCTCAAACACTGCCATATCTTCCATAAAAACTTTAGATGTAGGCTGACTACCTCTGTCACTGACTAACTTTAATCCACTGCCTCTTACT
>JAOAEO010000061.1 GCA_026416735.1 Thermodesulfovibrionales bacterium | reverse complement strand
ACAAAAACTCTTACCATTCAAGATAGGTCTATCGAAGGAAGTGATCACTCCAAGAAGCGGTCTTATTCTTTATTGAGAGTTTTTAAGGACCTTTGGGATAAAGAACTTAGTTGTGACCTACATGCCTGAGCCTGGCTCAAACACTGGTGGCGAAAGTAACAGTTGGATACAAGGCATGGCAATAGATAGACTCCCTTATGGCTTGTGCTTCGAGGGAAATAATTACTACAGAGGATTAAGGGAAGTAATAGGATTAAGATAGTACCATCTACTTCAAAGATAGAAGATTGACTAAGGAGAAAAGGGAAAGGGAGAGGCTTTTATTATAGGAATAAAAGAAAGAGCATTAGATAGAGTAAATTAGAAGTCAGTTAAACTCGATGACAACAAGGAATTCACTCATCTTAATTTCAGACCTCTTAATATTAGAGGGATTGGATAAAATACTATATACTGAAGATTTTAAACCACTGAAAAGATCGATTTCTTGACACTATCAATAAAAAGTTCTTAATATATATAGTAATTATTAATTTTTATTAGAAATTTATTGAATAAATTTAATCTAAATAATTATAAACGCCCTTGATAGTTGAAGGGGTATTATGGCTGGTCACTCCAAATGGGCCCAAATAAAGCATAAGAAAGCTCATACAGATGCTAAGAAGGGCAAAATCTTTTCTAAGATTGTCAAAGAGATCACCGTTGCTGTAAGGTTGGGAGGTAAGGATCCAGAAGCAAATCCGAGGTTAAGGTTAGCTATCGAAAGGGCAAAAGAGGTTAATATGCCTTCAGAAAATATCAAACGAGCTATAATGAAAGGAACTGGAGAATTGCCCGGCACAACTTACGAGGATGTCAGTTATGAAGGCTATGGTCCACAAGGGGTTGCCATTTTAATAAAGGCTTTAACTGATAATAAAAATAGAACAGTATCTGAGATTAGGCATATACTCACTAAAAATAATGGTACCCTTGGAGAAGCAGGCTGTGTATCTTGGATGTTTCAACAGAAAGGCTATATTTTAGTGGATAAAACAAAAATCAACGAAGATTCCTTATTAGGCATCGCTTTGGAGGCTGGCGCCGAAGATTTGATTAATGACCCTAAGGAAGAATATTACGAGATTATCACATCTCCAGAATCCTTTGGCAAAGTAAGAAGGTTTTTTGAGGAGCAGAATATACCTATCGTTTTAGCAGAGATAACGATGCTTCCAAAAAACTATATAACTGTCCATGGAGAAGCAGCTGAACAACTCCTTAAGCTGATTGAAGCCCTTGAGGATAATGAAGATGTACAAAATGTCTATTCAAATTTCGATATATCTGACGATACTATTTCTAAACTGAATTAAAATTAATTTTGCTCATTGATAAAACACAATAAAGTTGTAAAATTAAGCTCTCTTTGTTAAGAGCTTTATAAATAAAGGATGTCCACTAACAATTTTTATGAATAACGAATTTGTCTTAGTCTTAAGAGACTTTTATTATTTGAGAATTAATGATTAAAAAAATATCCAATATTTTAAAAAGAAAGTTTCTTGCCGGCTTATTTGTAACTATTCCTGTTGTAGCCTCAATCTCTGTGCTTATGATTCTCTTTAACTTTATTGATGGAATTTTGGGTCCTTTTTTTGACTATTTACTCGGCTTTCATACTGTTGGGCTTGGTTTCATAAGTGCATTGTTAGTAGTCCTTTTAATAGGGATTTTATCTACAAATGTCTTTGGCAGGTCAATTCTTGGCTTTATAGAGAAGATCTTTTTCAAAATCCCAGTTCTTAAAAGCGTTTATTTCGCAATAAAACAGCTTGTAAACGCCTTTTCACCAGAAAACAAAGGTTCCTTTAAAAAATTTGTAATTGCAGAATATCCCAGGCAAGGGGTATATGCTTTTGGTTTTTTAACTAAAGAATGTACTATCTCAAATAAAGATGGGAAGATATCTATGAAAACGGTTTATATTCCTACTAACAATTTATATTTAGGAGAAATAGTAATGCTCGATGAGAAAAGTATAATATATACAGATTTATCGATTGATGAGGGAATAAAGATTATTTTGTCAGGGGGGACTGCAGCTCCAAAGGAAATCCTTGCATTTAAAGAGGAAGATAGATGAGACTCACTGCTATTATACTCGCAGCTGGGCTCGGCATAAGAATGAAATCCTCTATACCAAAGGTTTTACATAAAATCTATGATAAACCTATTATACATTATATCATAGAAACCTTACATCAACTTCAGCCAGAGAAAATAATAATCGTTATTAACGAAGATAGCCATATATTAAGAAATTCTTTAGAAAATACTTTTCCATCACTTACCTTCGCAATTCAGCAAGATCAAAAAGGTACTGCTGATGCTCTAAAGGCTGGAATTTCGCAGCTTAAGGATTTTCAAGGTATTGTCCTTGTTGTAAATGGTGATACGCCCTTTATTTCGCTACAGACATTGCGGAATCTATTAGATCTTAATAAAAGTAACTCTGAAGATATATCTTTTGTATCTTTTATTGCGAAAAATCCCGAAGGCTATGGTAGGGTGATAAGGAGGGATGGTAGGGTTATTAAGATCGTAGAAGAAAAAAATGCAACTAAAAAACAAAAGGAGATTCAAGAGGTAAATAGTGGAATCTATGCTATTAAATCTTCTTTGTTGGAGTTGCTTAATTACATCAAGATTGATCCGAAGAAAGGAGAATATTTCTTAACAGACTTAGTTGAAATTGCCGCGTCTAAAGGATATAGAGTGGGTGCTCATAATATCGCTAATGAAGAAGAACTTATAGGAATAAACACTCGTGAGGATTTACATTTGGCTTTACACTATCTTAAGAAAAGGATCGCAAAAACTTGGTTAAGCAATGGAGTAACAATTCTAGATATCAATACAGCCTTTATTCACCCCGATGTTCAAATTGGAAGAGATACAGTCATCTATCCAAATGTCTTTCTTGAAGGTAGAACGATCATAGGTCAGGATTGTAAAATATACTCTAATACTAGGATTTTAAATAGCGTTCTTGGCAATAATGTTTTCATTAAAGATTGCTGTGTAATAGAATCTGCTCAAATTATGGATGGTACTATTATTGGACCCTTTGCCCACATCAGGCCAGATTCTATTATTGGCCCCATGTCTAAAGTCGGAAACTTTGTTGAAATCAAAAAATCTGTTTTGGGAAGAGGTGTGAAAGCTTCTCACCTAAGCTACCTTGGTGATTCCGAGATAGGCAATAATGTTAATATTGGAGCTGGCACAATAACATGTAACTATGATGGTAGAAGTAAATATAAGACTACCATAGAAGATGATGTATTTGTCGGAAGTGATACTCAATTAGTTGCACCAGTCAGGGTTGGCAGAGGAGCCTATATAGGTTCTGGATCAACTATTACAAAGGATGTTCCAGCAGGTTCTCTTGCTGTAAGCCGTGCAAAACAGAAGAATATCGAAGGATGGGTCTATAGAAAAAGGAAACAAAAATGATGGATTTATTTTTAATTCAATAGTATCAAAGAGTTCATTTCTAAGGTTTTATTAAAGTAAGAAGTCAGAGGATCAATTGTATTCTGGACTTCTAAAGTAGTTGAGCAAAGATGTGTGGAATAATTGGTTATATTGGAAAAAAGAATGCCATACCAGTAGTGATGGATGGATTAAAGCGACTCGAATATAGAGGCTATGACTCAGCGGGAATAGCCTATCTTTTCAATGGAAAGATAGAAATAAAGAGATGTAAAGGCAAGATCATAGAACTTGAGAGGATTGTTGACAAGAATATAAACAGTTATTTGGCAATTGGACATACAAGATGGGCAACTCATGGAAGACCTTCTGAAGAAAATGCTCATCCCCATCGTTCAGACGGTATAGTAATAGTTCATAATGGTATTTTAGAAAACTTTTTAGAGCTCAAAAATTCATTGCAGCAAGAGGGATTTAACTTTCTATCGGAGACTGATAGTGAGGTTTTATGTCATCTTATAAATAAATTTGCTAAAAGCTTTTCTTTAGAAGACGCTGTTCGTGAAGCTATAAGGAGAATTCGTGGTTCATATGCTTTTGTAGTAATAGACGAAAAGGAACCTAACAAGATAATAGCAGTAAGAAAGGAAAGCCCTTTGGTAATAGGTCTCGGTAATGAAGAATATTTTGTAGCTTCTGATGTTCCAGCTTTTCTGAATTACTCAAGAGAAGTGATTTTTTTGAATGATGAGGAAATGGCTGTTATTTATAATGATGGTGTAATTTTTACGGATTTCCAAGGGAATCCTCTCAGTAAAGAAGTGACCATTGTTACGTGGAGTTCCTCCATGGCAGAAAAAGGTGGTTATCGCCACTTTATGCTTAAGGAGATATATGAACAACCTCGTTCAATAGCAGATACCATCAGGGGACGGATTATTCCAGAAAAAGGTTCAGTGATCATAGAAGAATTTGGTCTAACGGAAGAGGTCATAAAAAATATAGAAAAAATCTTCATAGTAGCCTGTGGTACTTCCTATCACTCATCTTTAATGGGTAAATATCTAATTGAAGAATTCAGTAGAATACCCGTTGAAGTTGATATTGCATCGGAGTTTCGATATAGAAATCCTATCATTGGCTCTAATTGTCTTTTTGTTGCAATAAGTCAGTCTGGCGAGACTGCTGATACTCTTGCAGCAATTAAAGAGGCAAAGAAGCTTGGAGCTAAATGTTTAACGGTATGTAATGTGATAGGTAGTACCGCTTCGAGGGAGTCCGACTTTGTTTTTTATACCCATTCAGGACCTGAAATTGGAGTAGCCTCTACTAAGGCTTTTACAGCACAGATCGTTGCACTCTATCTTTTGGCTATCGCTCTAGGTAAGATTAAAGGAAATCTTACAGAGGAAATGTCTATTAATCTTATTACTGATTTACTCCAGACGCCTTCGGGAGTCGAAAATGCCCTCCATCAGGAGCAAACCATTAAAAAAATTGCTAAGAGATTTTTCAAGTCTACAAATTTTTTATATTTAGGTAGAGGAATAGATTATCCCTTGGCCCTTGAAGGGGCGTTAAAACTAAAAGAGATATCCTACATACACGCAGAAGGTTATCCGGCAGGAGAAATGAAACATGGTCCTATCGCTCTTATTGATGAAGATTTGCCCGTCGTTTTTATTGTTAATTCCTCCAAACATTTTGAAAAGATACTATCTAATATTGAGGAGGTCAGAAGTAGAGGTGGAACTGTAATAATCTTTACTTCTATTAATAACAAAATTATTAACGAGTTGTCTGGTTTCCATATTAGGATCGAACCTATAAACGATTATCTTAATACAGTCTTGCTTGCAATTCCTTTACAACTTTTTGCTTACCACATAGCAGTTTTAAGGGGATGTGATGTGGATCAGCCGAGAAACCTTGCCAAGAGTGTAACTGTAGAATGAATTTTATGATTATCTGTACAAGGAGTTCGATAAAATTTGTTTTAAGGTATATCGTAGCTTTGTGTAGTAGTGACTTTTTAATTTCCTTTTCTCCTTTTCCTTTATCTAAGCCTTTTATGTTATAATTAGGAGGTTTATAGATGGCAAAAGAAGTTCTAACCGAGAACCTTAATCCTCAGCAAAGAGAAGCAGTTCTTTACAATGATGGTCCAATGTTAGTTTTAGCTGGGGCAGGTAGCGGTAAGACGAGAGTTATTACTTACAAATTCGCTTATCTTGTTAAAAAGAAAAGATTTCCTGCTTCTTCTATCTTTACTGTCACATTTACTAACAAAGCTGCCGATGAAATGAAACAAAGAATCAATCTTTTCTTCTCTAAGGGACTTAAACAAACATGGATAGGTACTTTCCATTCATTATGTAATAGAATATTGCGAAGGGAGATAGACGTATTAGGATATAGAAATGATTTTTCCATTTATGATGAGGAGGAAAGAGCTTCTCTGATTAAACAAATTCTTAAAGACTTTAATATTCACGAAGCTCTTTACAAGGGTGTTTGCAATAAAATAAGTTTATTGAAATCAGCTCTAATATCGCCAGAAGACTTTCTAACTCATAATAATGGTTATAGCTTCGATGAAAAATTAGGTAGAGTTTATTTAAGGTATCAAGATGAACTTAAAAGATTTAATGCCCTCGATTTCGATGACTTAGTTTTATTAACTATTCAGCTTTTCAAAATCTATCCTTCAATATTGAAGAAATATCATGATTTATTCTCTTACATCCTTGTAGATGAATTTCAGGATACAAATCAGTCACAATATACTTTGTTGAAGATTCTTGCCTCTCAACATAGAAATATATGTGTAGTCGGGGATGATGATCAAAGCATATATAAATTTAGAGGAGCAGATATACAAAATATATTCAATTTTAAGAAAGACTTCTCCGAGGTAAAAGTTATTAAATTAGAACAAAATTATAGATCTACACAAAATATACTCAATGTCTCGAACCATCTGATTTCTAAGAATTTTCTTAGAAATGACAAAAAACTTTGGACAGATAAATGTACAGGTGAAAGAGTCTTTTATTGTAGATTAAACAATGAAGAAGAGGAAGCAAGATATGTAGCTCGCAGTATTAAGGACTTATATCTAAAGGCTAATTACGAGTATAGAGATTTTGCAGTTTTATATAGAATCAACATCCAAGCGAAGGCTATAGAAGATGCTTTGAGAGCTGAGTCAATCCCCTATCATATAATTAGCGGTATTAGTTTTTATCAGAGGAAAGAGATTAAAGATTTGATCTCCTATCTCAAAGTAATAATGAATCCCGATGATAATGTTTCATTGGTAAGAATAATCAACAGTTTTTATCGTGGCATTGGCAATGCTACTATCTCCAAGATAGAGCTCGAAGCAAGAAATTTAGGCTTAAGCCTTTTTGCTACTATAAAATCTATGATTAGATCAAATGGGTTAACATTGACCATTAAAAATAAACTACACGATTTAATAGCTAATATTGAGTCCATATCATCCAAATCGTTTAAAAATACCGCTGACCTATTAAAAGAAATAATTGATAAAACAGATTATGTTAACAGACTCGATGACAAAAGATTGCAAAATCTTTTCGAACTAATATCTTCTGCTGAAAATACATCTTTAAGAGAATTTCTCGATAAAGTCTCCCTTATCTCATCTGCTGACGATTCCCCAAAAGGCAATTCAGTCTCTCTCATGACCTTGCATAATGCCAAAGGATTAGAATTTCCAGTAGTATTTATCATAGGGCTTGAAGATGGGATCCTTCCTTATTTTAAGGCCATTGATGACGGTGAAGAATTGCAAGAAGAAAGAAGACTTTTATATGTAGGCATGACTCGGGCGAGAGATTATCTATGTCTTACTGGTGCTAAAAGACGAAAGCTCTTTTCTAAATACCAGGATTTTGAACCTTCCAGATTTCTTGCAGATATTCCTCGAGAATGTTGTAATTGGATAGAGAAAATACAACCTACAATTGAAGATAGCAATGATGACAAAGCTCCTATGCCACCTTCCTCACCATATGCATTAACTTATAGCATAGGGACAAAGGTTAAACATCCAGTCTGGGGTGTAGGGGTTATAAGGGATTGTTATGGAGAAGGGGAGGATAAGAAGGTAATGATCAATTTCCCAGGTATTGGAATAAAGAGACTTGCTCTAAAATTTGCAAATCTTCAAACGATGGCTTGAGAACTATGCTGCTTGAAGAAGTAAGACATGTAATGAGGCTTGCCAGAATTAGGTTGTCTGATCAGGAAATAGAAAAATTCGGCAAACAAATGAATGATATCGTAGAATATGTAGGAAAATTAAAAGAAATAAATACTGAAGGTATAGAACCTACTTCTCATATCATTGAACTATGTAATGTCTTCAGGGAAGATACAGTCATACTGCCACAGTCAAGAGAGCTAATGCTTAGCAATGCGCCCCATTCAGATGAAAGATTTTACGTTGTCCCCAAAATAATCGAATAATAGCAATATAACATTATTACAAAAGATATCTTGATGTGGGTAGATATAGCATTGCAAAGACACAGAGACAGTTCAAAAACCTACTGTCTTTAAAGAATTAGGGCTTCAAAAAAAATTTTAGTTTTCTCTAAAGCAATCCACCTTTTCGTATTAGAGAGAGAATCCAAGTGTTTTATAAAACTTTTTGATTATAAAATAATACCTTATCAATATTTGATTTTAAGCATCTCTAAGTTTTAAGTGGTTTCATTATGTAAAAGGTAGGATACAGAGATAGAAAAGATTTTTTGAAGAGAGAATATTTCTATGATTGATAATATTACTTAGACCAATAGACGCTATATCCCTAATTCCCAATATAAGGGGGATTTTTCAATATCTAACACAAATTAAACGTAGAAAAATTCATTTAAAAAATATCTTTGTAGATTAGCGTGTTGTAGAACTTGCCACCAAATATCAGTATATGGAGGCTGAAGAAAGAGTATGTCTATTGGTAATAAGTAATCATAATAAAGAAGGCTTAAAAGAAAGCAAGGTTCTTGAAATCACATATCTTAAAACCAAAGATGTAAGATCTCGACGCATCGTCAACCCTTATTTTACAGGCAAGAGAGAGCTCAACTGGAAAAAAATTTTTAGGTAAGAGATATTTTCATAAAGTATTTGCTATGGTATGTGATAGTTTATTTGAATTTCATAACAAACCTAAAATAATTGATAGAATATCTGAAATATTCTTAGAGCATCACAATGAATTAGGATTTGGAGAACCTCTTCTATATAGATATCATCAAACTTACAGATAGAGGAGCCTATTACTCTTTAAGAAATGCAAAACCTTGAGGGACTCCTTTTATGATATAATTTTTCGAAGAAAGTATAGTAAGGATAACCCTTTATGTATGTAAAAGTTCTTAGACAAGCGGCTCTTTATGGGGGGGTAGATAATAACAAGGTAAGCCACCAACACTCAATGAATTTACCTACTAATGAATAGTTATGTTAGAGACACTTTAGAAAGGACTTTTAAGTGAAAGAGAACATTTTTATTACTAAAAAAAGGGAGAATGGAGACTCATAACA
>JAOAEO010000060.1 GCA_026416735.1 Thermodesulfovibrionales bacterium | reverse complement strand
CTATAACGAGCTATGAATATGTGAACATTATTTCCATCAACTGCCATCCTTCTATAATTTTCATTGGTAATAAGGTTATTTCCTGATGCTTCTGTTATTAGTATTTTAGGCTGCCAAGTCGCTCCTTTATCGAGAGACCTTCTGTAGTAAAATTGACGTGACCCATCAGCTTTAGCTGATGCCCATAAGACATGAACCGTATTACCTGAGACTAAAATTTCCGTTGAATAATCATCATGACCTGGTTCTGAAGTAAGTGCGCTTTCAGAAAGGTTTCTGAGCCACTTAGAAAGATCAGCGTTCTTAGCTTCTGCTGTCGATAACAACAGAAAGATTGAGACTGACAAGATAAGACATAAGTGGATAATCTTGGATTTCATTTTTCCTCCTATGATAAGTAAGTTTATACAATGGACTTTTTTGATTAAAAAGCCTACATTGTTTAGCGTCTATTGTAGTACAATCGATCTAAAATATGCTTGTAGTTTTTTGAGTTTTTTTAATTAAATTTTTTAATTAAATTCTGAAATATAATTTTTCAGGCTACTTTATTGAGATTACCACTTCTTTATTTGTCATTTATGGGAAGCAGGATGACTGTAGGAAAGGAACAAATTTTTATTATACAAAGCTAAAACAGAGAATTAAATGATATTGTAAGGAAAAACAAAGACTAAGTTAGTTTTTGACGCTGTGTCGTAAGATTCTATTAAAATGTTTATTCTAAAAAACAGTATTTATTATTCATGCAAGTCCTTCTGAGCTTAAAAGGGCATCCGTTAAAGGTTTTTACCTAATTGAAAAGCTTTTTATCTAACATCATCCTCATTTCGATGATTCATAAAATTTCGATGATTCATAAATTCACTGATTTTAAATGATAGTGTTATAATAAATTGAATAATAATGAAAATATTGGAAATCTTAAATTATGAAAATTTAAAGATAAAATGGAAGATTCTCTTCTTTGTATTACCCCTTATTTTTATCTTAACAATAAGTTTTGGTATCATCATAGGCACTATAGCAATTGAGCAAGCAGATAAGAGTATAACTGAGATAAATAAAAGCAATCTTGAGAACATGGCAGAATTTACAAGAGACCTACTATTGATGCATCACATAACTAAAGGAAAGCCCGATCTAAATAGGGAATCTTTTGAAACATTAAGAATCTTAATCAAAAACAAAAAACTCGGCAAAACGGGCTATATATATTGTTTGGACTCAAAGGGCAATCTAACAATTCATCCAACAAACGAAGGAGATAATATATACGATGCCACTGATTATGATGGTTTCTATTTCGTTAGAGAGATGATCCAGAAAAAGAATGGATGGATTCGTTATCCATGGAAAAACCCCTATGAAGAAAAATATCCCTTTAAACTTACAAGATTTGTTTACTTTGAGCCCTGGGACTGGATTATAGCCGTTGAAGCTTATGAGGGAGAACTCTATTATGAAGCAGCTATTGTTAGAAACTACCTGTTAACCAAGATAATATTGATAATAATAGTTTCGATACTTATTTCAATTATACTGATTTATTGGGCGTCGTCTACAATAGCGGCACCACTAAAAAATATGATAGCTGTCGTTAGAAGAATTAAGAGCGGTAGACTTAACGAAAAAATACCTATAGAAAGTCGTGACGAGATTGGAGAACTTGCACAGAATTTCAATCACATGGTTGAAGTTCTGAAAAAGAACAAAGAAATTGAAAAAACTCTTAATCAAAAGCAGAAAATGGCCTCGATGGGTGTACTTGCATCAGAGGTTGCCCATGAGATTAACAATCCCTTAGGGATAATACTGGGATATACATCATACTTAGAAGGAAAAGTCTCACCAACTGAACCAGCTTATAAGTATCTCAAAGAGATGAAGAAGGAAACTCAAAGGTGTAAGAAAATAATAGAAAATTTTCTTAATTTTGCCAGAATTCCGGAACCGATTATGAAAAAAAATGATCTGAATCATGTGTTAGATGAGATTATAAATTTTGCTATGAATCATCCAGATATAAATAACTTAAAAATAATAAAGGAGTTCAATGAGAATATTCCTTTACTAAAGTTCGATGAAGATCAGATTAAGCAGGTTGCGATTAATTTGATCTTAAACGCAGCAGAGGCTATGAAAGAAGATGGACAATTAATTATTAAAACGGATTTCGGTAGCGATGATTATGTCGATATTATATTTGAAGACAACGGCTGTGGCATACCTCCGGAGCATTTAGGAAAGATCTTCGAACCATTTTTTACCTCCAAACCTAAGGGCACAGGGCTTGGCTTAGCCGTTACAAAACAGATTGTGAAACAACATTTTGGACATATTAGTATTGAGAGCGCCGTAGGCGTTGGAACAAAGGTAACAGTAAGTTTGCCCATTGGAGAAGAGTAACCATGATAGATATCGCTCCCATTATGGTAATCGATAATGACGTAGGGATGTGTGCTCTCATAGAAGCTATTTTGACAGATAATGGATATTCTGTCACCACCTTTAATTCTCCCTTCAAAGCGGTAGCAGAAATAAAGAATGGCAATTATTCACTCGTGATAACCGATGTTAAAATGCCTGGGATGGATGGTATACAGGTATTAGAACAAATAAAAAGATTTAACAAAACTATCCCTGTAATTATCATAACTGCACACGCAACTTTAGATATATCTATACAGGCTTTACGAAAAGGTGCAGATGATATGATACTCAAACCCTTTGAGGCTGGAGAATTAGTCTTGAGGGTAAATAATGTTCTTAAAAACAATGCACTATTTAAGGAGAACATAAAGCTAAAGGAAGAGTTACGAGGTAGATTCAAATTTGAGAATATTATCGGTATATCGAGGGTAATAAGTAATGTTTTGGAGAAGGTTAAAAAGATAGCTCCTACCGATATTCCAGTGCTTATAATTGGTGAGTCAGGAACAGGAAAGGAATTAATAGCTCAGGCAATTCATTATAACTCTTTAAGAAAAGATAAATCCTTTATTGCTTTAAATTGTGGAGCATTGCCCCAAAATTTGATAGAAAGTGAACTCTTCGGATATAAAAAGGGTGCCTTCACTGGCGCTGCAGAAGATAAGGCTGGACTAATCGAGACAGCCCATGAAGGAACTCTCTTCCTCGATGAAGTTGGCAATCTTAGTATGGATGCTCAAAAGGGACTTCTAAGATTCTTACAGGAAAAAGAATTAAGAAGGATTGGAGATAATAAAAATATTAGTGTTGATGTTAGGATTATTTCTGCTACAAATTTAGATCTTCAAACAGCCATTAAAGAGGGAAAATTTAGAGAGGATTTATATTATAGGCTTACTGGTATTACTATAAATTTACCACCCCTAAGAGAGAGGGTAGAGGACATCCCTCTGTTAGCATCCTATTTTATATCTCTCCAAAATAAGAAATTTAATAAAAATTGTGCTGGTTTTACTCCAGAGGCGATGGATGCCCTTATATCTTTTAATTGGCCTGGCAATATACGCCAACTGAGAAATGTCATAGAAGCTGCCTACATATTAAGTGATAGTAAATATATAGATGTCGATGTTATTGAGCAATTTCTGAATATAAAAACCAAAGATACAGATGATTTACAATCAGGGGAATACTACACTGCTCTTGCTAAATTCGAGAAGGATTACTTTCAGTCTCTATTACAAAAAGCCAAAGGCAATGTTGAGGAAGCCGCTAAAAGGGCTGGACTTAATTTAGCAACCCTTTATCGAAAAATCAAAAAGTACGGGTTAAAGAAGGAGGAATTTTAATTTTATAAATCTTAATAAATAGAGGTTTTTTTTCTTTCTAAAAGCTTCTTTTAAAAAAAACCAATCTATTTAATCAATTAGACAATTAGAGGTCGCCTTTATTTGAAACTTTAAATGTGTGTATAATTTTAGTATTATTTTGTTTCTGACTTTAGGAGGTTTTAATGAATAAAAAGCAAATAATAATAGCTCTGATACTCGTTTTTAGTTTAATTATAGCAGGCTGTTCTCAAAAAAAGGTAGCTCCTTCTCCAGAGACGTCCATACTACCACAGGATCAGACAACAAGAAAGGACGAGATATCAAAACCATCTATAACAGATGAAGTTAGAAAAATAACACCCAAAGAGGTCATTACAGAGAGAGAGCTTACAAGGGCGCAGCCAGCTGACATTGAGTCAGTTATAAAAGAGATGCAAACTAAATTGAAAGATGTATATTTTGAATTCGATAGATATGATTTATCTGAAGAGGCAAAGATAACCATTAGAGAGCTTGCAGAGTTTTTAAAAAAGAACAAAGGGTTAAAGGTTATCATTGAAGGACATTGTGATGAAAGAGGGACGAACGAGTATAATCTTGGATTGGGAGATCGAAGAGCTCAAACTGTAAAAAATTATCTATTGTCTCTCGGTATCCCCTCAAAAAATATAGAGACGGTCAGCTATGGTGAAGAGAGGCCCGTTTGTAAAGAGAGTCATGAAGCTTGCTGGTCAAAAAACAGGAGAGCTCACTTTGTATTGATAGGAGATCGTTAGAGAATGAAACGACTTAAAAAAAATAATCAAAGCTATCTTGGGAATAATATAAATAAAGTGAGCTATCTTTCCATAATCTTTCTTATACCTCTCTTTCTAACTGCCTGTGCTACCACTTCTGATCTTGAACAACTACGATCTGAACTAAGAAACACTCAAATTACTCTTTTGCATCAGCAGAGGGATGTTGCAGAGATAAAGGCTAAGGTTGCAGAACTCTCCAAAGATATTTATATCATAAAGGAGACGGCGGTAAAAGAACCTGCCTTTGGAGCTATAAAGGAAAGCCAACAGTCAATTTTAGATCAGATATCGAGATTGCAGATGGAAATACAAAGCCTAAGGAGTAGGGTAGAAGAAGATGCCCTTAAAAGTGATAGGGAGTATAAGGAAATTTTGTCAGAGAGAGAGCTTCATGGAGCAAAGATATCTGCTATAGAAAGGGAACTTCAAGATATTAAGAAAAAGATAGGTTTAGATTCAGAAGAGAAAAAGGAAGTCACTTCAGATCAAAAACCCGTAAAAGAACCATCTTCTGTGACTCCTCTTACAAAACCAGAATTAATTGATCCTCAGAAGATTTTTGATGTAGCTCAGGCAGATTTTAAGGAAAAGAGATATGTCGAAGCCAGGCTGGGATATGAAAGAATAGTTAAAGACTTCCCTAAACATCCAAGTGCCCCTCTTGCACAATTTGCAATTGCAGAAACTTATTACTCAGAGAAGAAATATGAAGATGCAATCCTTGCATATGAGACCTTTATAAAGAAATATCCCACCCATGAAAAAGTAAGGATGGCAATGCTTAAACAAGGTTATAGCTTTTTCGAATTGGGCGATAAAAAAACTGGAAAGATAATCCTCGAAAGACTTATAGAAAAATATCCGCGCTCCCAAGAGACTGAGATGGCGAAAAAGAAACTATCTGAGGTATTGCCCAAGAAGAAGAGATGACCAGCTATGAATCTCTTTTTAGATAAATATAGTCGGACTATAAACTATCTTCGAATATCTATCACAGATCGTTGTAACTTAAGATGTATCTATTGCATGCCCTCAGAAGGTGTGAAGACCTTTGATCATAAAGAGATTCTTACCTATGAGGAGATTACAAGGATTGTTAGAATTGCGGTAGACTTAGGTGTTAAGAGGATTAGGATAACTGGCGGCGAACCTCTTATTAGAAAAGACATCGTATATCTTGTTTCGTTAATTAGCCAGATAGAAGGAGTAGAAGATCTAAGCTTAACTACTAATGGCTTATTGCTGAAAAAATATGCTGAGCAACTTGCAAAGGCAGGGCTTAAAAGAGTGAATATAAGTCTCGATTCCTTGGATCCCATTAAATACAAAGAAATAACAAGAGGTGGTGATATCAAAGAGGTAATGGATGGTATTAAGGAGGCAGAAAACTGTCTTTTATTACCAATCAAGATAAACATGGTTCCCGTTAGGGGAGTGAACGATCAAGAGATAGAGAATTTTGCCAAACTCACTTTTGAAAAACCCTATCAGGTCAGATTCATCGAATTTATGCCCTTTGGAGCTAAAGACTTTTGGAGCTTAGATAAATATATCCCAACAGAGGAGATAATCAAAAGGATAACTTCTATTGCTCCACTTATTCCAGTTGACTTTGAAAGAGCTGGACCTGCCGATTATTTTTGCTTTGAAAAGGCTAAGGGGTTGATCGGTTTTATAAGTCCTCTTTCCAAGCATTTTTGCCATTTTTGTAATAGATTACGTCTTACTGCTGATGGCAAAGTAAGACCTTGTCTGTTCTCAGAGACAGAGATAGACCTTAAAGCTTCTTTAAGACAGGGAGTTTCCGATGAAGAGATATCGCGACTGTTAAGATTATCGGTCGAATTGAAACCTTCTGAACATTTCTTAAAGGATGGTAAAAGGGTCGATTATCTCAAGCCCATTTCAAAAATAGGTGGTTAATTCTACAACTTCTTCTAAGTCATTTATTATGAATAATTCTCTCCTTACAGTTAAGGATTTATCAATATATTTAAAGGGACAATCGGGGTTCTTCCCTCTTATATCTAAAATTTCCTTCGACATTAGGAAGGCTGAAGTTTTTGGAATTGTCGGTGAAAGCGGCTGTGGCAAAACTCTAACTGCTCTTTCAATTATGAGAATACTACCTCAGAACATCTTTTCTGAGGGGGAGATTCTTTTTAATAATAGGGATATTCTCTCACTTACCGAGGAAGAAATGAGGAAAATAAGGGGTAAGGACATCTCAATGATCTTTCAAGAGCCGATGACTTCATTAAATCCAGTTTTAACTGTTGGACGCCAGATTGCCGAGGCTTTGATGACCCATTTTAATCTCACTAAGAGGGATTCTTTGGAGAAAGCCATAGAGATTCTTAAGAGGGTGAAAATACCTGACCCAGAACTGAGAATAAAGGATTATCCCCATCAACTGTCAGGGGGAATGAGGCAAAGAGTGATGATAGGTATGGCTATCGCCTGTAATCCCTCCTTATTAATTGCAGATGAGCCTACTACAGCTTTAGATGTGACAATACAATTTGAGATATTGAAACTTCTTCAAGATCTTAGAGCTCAAAGTGATATGGCTATTTTATTCATAAGTCACGATTTAAGTCTAATCTATGAAAATGCTGATAGAGTTGGTATTATGTACGGAGGGAGGTTAATTGAGCTTGCTAATGTTGATGAATTATTCGATAATCCCATCCATCCTTACACCCGTGGATTGTTAGCGTCTCTACCAACCTACAAAGGTGAACCATTAAAACCTATCTTAGGTTTTGTTCCCCATCCTGCCTTCTTGCCTAAAGGATGCAAGTTTTCCGATCGTTGTAAAGAGAAAATAGAGGAGTGTTTATATAAAGAACCAGAACTCTTGGAAGTGACTAAAGAGCACTTTGTGAGATGCATCAAATGTTAAAAGAAGCTTTGTTGAAGGTCGATTCGTTAAAGAAATACTTTCCATATAAAGGAAGGGGTTACCTAAAAAAATCATACATTAGAGCTGTCGATGGAATCTCCTTTTCTGTCTCACCAAATACTGTTTTTGCAATTGTCGGTGAGAGTGGCTCGGGGAAGTCTACAGTGGCAAACTTGATATTAAGGCTGATTGAACCTACCGATGGACATATCTACTTCAGAGGGCAAGATATCTTTACGCTTAAAGGGGAGGAATTATCAAAGTTTCGGAGATCTGTACAAATAATATTTCAAGACCCCTTTGCATCTCTTAATCCTAGGATGCGGATAATAGAAGCTTTGTCTGAACCCTTTCAAGTCCATAAAATCCTAAATGGTTCTAAACTAAAGGAACAGGTAGTACAACTACTTGAAAAGGTAGGATTATCGGATGATGCTCTCTATAAATATCCCCACGAGTTTAGCGGTGGGCAGAGACAGAGAATTTGTATTGCAAGGGCGTTAGCTTTATCGCCAGAACTTATCGTTGCTGATGAACCTCTATCTGCATTAGATGTCTCCATACAAGCTCAGATATTAAACCTCTTTCTCAAAATAAAAGAAGAAGCTTCTCTTTCCTTTGTCTTTATAAGCCATGATCTTAAAGTAGTGCGATATTTTAGCGATATCATAGCTGTTATGTATAGAGGTAAAATTGTTGAAATGGCAGAATCTGAGAACCTCTTTTCTAAGCCACTCCATCCTTATACAAAATTGTTAATAGCTTCAGCTCCTGAAATAAGAACTAAAAGATCTATAAAGAGAGAGAGTCCTCTTTCTAACTTCGATTCAACGGGTGAAATACTTAGTCTTTTACAAGTTCCTAAAGGGTGTTCCTTCTACGACAGATGTGCTGAAAGGATGGAGATATGCTCCAAGAAAATACCAGATAATAGAAATTATGATGGCAGATCTATAGCATGCCACCATTTTGATTGCCAGTCTAAAGCATTAGATTAATCTCAAAGATATTCACTGACTGAAAATATCCTCTAAGCTCAACCCTGATACATTCAATCTTACTATTAAGACTTTCTACAGCATTGTTTTATGAATGTATCTTCCTATCTCATCAGATACCCCAATAGTCATCTTTTTTGATAATCGTTTTGATGAATAGGAGATGTCTATTTTATATTATTGATATAGGTCTTCAAATCTTTTACCTCTGAGAAATATTCACTTACAATAACAACAATCTTCCTTCGATCAAACCATTGAGTACCTTTAACCAGTCAGCCCTGTCCTAATTACCAAAAGAATGTGTAATATCTGTATACATCCTTCTGCCACTGTAAATCTATCCTTAATAATGGATAAACCTATGCCTTCCTTATCTTTAGATTGTCCTTTACTTCGATATAATAGCTATCAATAAATACTACAAAGGCAGAATCAGTTAACTCTCTAAATTTGAAATCAATTTAGCTTCAATAAGATATTCCTTTATCTTGTTAATCTCAAAAAAAGGAAGCCTTAGCTTTTTAATGAAATTAAAGGCTGGTTTTTGGAATAACCATTAATTATGGGACTCATAGACAGATCTATATAACTGCCATCTATAATAAGTTTTTAATAATATAGGAAGTCTAAAG
>JAOAEO010000005.1 GCA_026416735.1 Thermodesulfovibrionales bacterium | reverse complement strand
CCATTGCCTTCTCAAGAAATTTCACTCCATCAATGGATGTCTGAATTGACTTAAGTAGAGCTGCTTTTGCTTGATCAGGATTGTGGAAACCATCGGAGTTTTCGGCTGTCCACCACTCCCACAAAGTATGTGCTGAAGTATGAAATCTTCTCGACTCCTTTAAAACATCCTCAGGAACTCCAACAGCCTTTGCTAATTGATAGGTCTTGACAAACTCAGAAAGCCAAAATTCAGCCTTGCGCATCTTGCCCCTGATATAGTGTTGTATTCCTTCGATTTGGTATTCAGCCTCTTTCTCTGTCCAGGTAGGATGACATTTTAGACAGGTATCTTTTTTCATGTATTTTGAGCTTTTCTGCCCATGCCATGTAAATTCTTTGCCAGCCTTTTTCATTTTTGGCATATGGCAATCTTTGCACTCAACTCCTGCCCTTTCATGTTTACTGCCCCAATAGACTTCTACCTCGGGATGTTGAATCTTAGAAAGGAGAGCTCCAGTTACCTCATTTCTAAAGTCTCTGTATCCCTGCTTTTCTACCCATGCATCATAGTCGAAAACATTTCTCCATTGAAACTCATTAGTTCTTCTATCTACCATACCAATCGTTTCACCAGTTTTAATATCTATGACAGGATTGCAGTTATATTCTACATGACATTGAGCACACATAAGGTTTGAATCAGGTCTATTTAAAACACCTATAGCTCTAAAATCTCTAAACATAACCTTTGAAATAGTCGTCTTCTTACTTTTTTCTTTATCATATGGATACGTTCCCTCACCCCTATCTACCACAGCATTTATAAGCGCATCTCTCACAACCCTTGGCTTTGCTGAATGGGGGTCATGGCAAGTATAACAACCAAAAGGTCGATGCATCTCCCTCACAAATTCTACTACCTTAGATGTTCTGTCCCACTTTGCTTTGGGATTTTTGTCTCCCATATATGCCCATGAAAGAATCTGATCTTGTGTCTTACACTGTAAACAAACGGGATTAGCAGCAGTAAAGGCAGTTCGAGGAGTATAGGGTGGAAAGATTTTTTGATCAGTGGAAGTTGGTTCAAGATCTTTAACTATTTGCCAAGCCGACTTCTCAGCCCCCTTAGCATCAGATATTTTTGACCAGTCTTTTAGCTGAAATCTCCCGCCAAAGGCTCTGTCTACTAAGAGATGGTCAACAAAAGCAAAAACATGGCTTCTCGGCTCTGCATGCTCCCTCGTGAAACCGTGAGGTCTCATTATTGTATCAAATAAAGGAGATCTACTTGTTGATGTTGCTTTCTCAACCTTTGGTTTAGATTCAAGATTCACTGAGACAAAAGACTCATACTGCTCTTTATGGCACTTACCACAAGTAGCATGATCAAACCTTGTAACAGGCTTTGAAGCAACATCCTTTAAGTGCTTATCTAATCCTTCATGACAGCTTCCACAGTTAACCTTAGAATGTTTACCCTTTAAATGGAAGTCCTTAATCTGATCATGACAGACATAACAACTTTCTACTTTAACAGATTTTTGAGGTGGTGCAGACTTTTGAGCATCAGCAGTCGTTAAATAGAGTCCAACAGCTAAAGAAACTATTAATAATAACATGATAAATAAAAATTTCTTCATATCTCCTCCCCCTTTTCTGGACTTTTATACTTCTTTTTTTTACTTAATTATGCATTTTGCCATTTACCCTCAAATTCTTTATAAATTATTTTACATTACTTTTAATGGTTTTTTTTCAATTCAAGTAAATTAAATGCAAAATTGTGTAAATTTTGTATAAATTTTTTCAAAATTATATTGTCAACCCCTTGAAAATTAAGTTTATAGCCCCATTTAAAAGCAATTACAACGAAAGGCGAGACATTGAACTTTAATCAATTTGATGATATGCTTTTATTTAGTACTACTATGTTAGAGAATTTTGATAATTTATTAAAAGAATCTGTTAAAAGACATGAACACCTCTGCCCTGGACAAATCTTAGGTGTGAGGATGTCTCTGTCAGGATTGTAGCCTGTTGATGTTAGAGCTCCTAAAGGTAAATAATTGAGATCGATAGGTGTATTACTTACACTATCCAATCAGTTACAGGATGCAGCTATGGAAATAGAACATTGAAATTCTTCGATTTAGCGAGGGTGTAGCTACTTTCTTAATGTCTTAAAAAAAATAGAGCTATACCATTGTTGCTAAAGAAGAATCAAAACAAAAGTAGTTAATTACTTCCCTAAAATGTTGAAAGTTATAATGCTCAAATTGAAGATTATAAAATCATACCTGATAAAAACTACTGAAGTCAGGAACTTATCAATTAACATTAAGCCTGAGGATATACCCAGAAAACCTTTAAGCTGAGTTAAATGCAGTTGTTGTAAAGAATACAAACAAGATGCAAGAGAAATAGCAACTCCTGAGGCAATATTTTGTGTGTATTGTGCTATTTCTAAAAATTTTTTATTTTTAGTAAAACCTCTCTTTAGCTCTAAAAACAGTAGTTTGTGCTTGTCTTGATAGATTCTTTGAATTTTTTAATTATCTATGTTATTAGTTATTAATAGCCTTGCTAAGTTTTTTTGATTTTTATGAAAAGCTGGTTATTTCTATTTATAGCGATCATCTCTGAGGTGATTGCTACTGCAAGCTTAAAGGAGAGTGACGGTTTTACTAAGCTTCTGCCTTCTGTACTTGTTGTGGTCGGTTATTGTCTCGCCTTTTATTTTCTGTCTTTGACACTTAGATCTATTCCTGTGGGTATCGCCTATGCAATTTGGTCTGGCGTTGGCATAACATTAATTACTTTGATCGGATGGATCATTTTTGGGCAAAAACTCGATACGCCTGCCCTTATAGGTATAACTCTAATTGTACTTGGAGTGATTGTTTTGAATCTCTTTTCGAAGTCAGTAACTCATTAAAAGATCTAAGTGTTTTAGCTCAACCTTATGACTTTTAATTGAATATATAAAGACTAATATGCTATTACGCTAAAGCAAAATTATCTAACTAAACAAGTATTATTATGAAGAATAACAGATAGATGGGTCAGACTTTGAATGAAAAAAAACAGTTTTTTGTGATAACTTTACAACTAAAACTCAATATATTTAAAAATATTTTTGAATCGAGAGAGAAAGATTATGCCTTTTTATCTCTATAGATTAACTTTTATTCCCTTACTTCTAAGAAACTCTTTTACATCTCTTATACTCAGAATTCTAAAATGAAATACCGAGGCTGCAAGAAGTATTTGAGCGCCACCTATAACTACCCCCTCATAGAAATGTTCAAGAGTACCCGCTCCACCTGATGCAATTACTGGTATTTTAACCGCTTGTGAGATTGCCTTAGTAAACTCTAAATCATAACCCGCCTTTGTACCATCCCCATCCATGCTTGTGGGTAAAATAATTCCAGCTCCATATTCTTCACACTCTTTAGCCCATAAAACTGCATCTTTACCAACTGGGTTAGTGCCACCTGAAATCACCACTTCAAAACCAGAAGGCATCTCCTTATTTCTTCTACCATCAATTGCAATAGTAATTCTCTGAGATCCATACCTTTTTGCAGCCTCCTCTATCAAACGAGGATTTATAACTACAGCGCTGTTCATAGAGACTTTATCAGCCCCTGCTTCTAAGACAAGCTCAATATCTGCTATAGTCGAGATTCCGCCACCTACTGTAAGAGGAATATCGATTACAGAGGAGACATCCTTAACCCACTGAATCCTCGTTTTGCGATTTTCAACAGTTACTGCAATATCGAGAATGGCGAGTTCATCAGCTCCTTCCTTTTCATAAAATTTGGCATTTTCAACGGGGTCACCAGCATCTTTGAGATTTATAAAATTAACTCCCTTAACGACTCTACCTTCTTTCATGTCTAAGCAAGGCATGATTTTGATTGTTTCCATAAAACACCACCTCTTCAATTTTTTCTCAGTAATTAGCCTTTTTATTCATATTTGGAATTCTAACTGGAAAAAAGAGTTTTTTTCTACGCTTTTATTGCAAATTCTTACAATCTTCAATTTTAGAGATATTAGACCTATATTTCAAGATACTTTAGATTTTCCCATGAAATGTTAAATTAAAATTACGTATGTTAAAATAGTGTTACATATGGCTTATCTTGGAATTTTAGAATATTACGATCCGCTTTATGAGATACTTAATTCTCAAGTATTTCCCCATGTTCACGCCCCAATTTTCCATGTAAAACGAATGTCTAAAAGGGTCTATAAATATACCGAAGAGAAAACCAGAATAGCTATAATAGGTAAATTTTTTTGGCTCAATGATCCCATTTATGAAAGAATTCAAAGAATAAAAGGAGAATTTGACAATCTCAATAAAATTAGAAGCTATGGCTTCGATACTCGACCAAACTATGTAGCAAAGCCTATTACGAAAGAGGAACGGATAGGATTGGCTGTTGTAGAGGAATTTATTGAGGGTAGAGATTTAGATTACTATATAAAGAGTGCAATCCATAACGGGAATAGCCATTGCCTCCAAGAAAAACTTTCAAGTCTCGCCAACTTTCTATATACCTTACATGAAAGAACAAAAATGCCCTTTAATGTGAATCTTGACTCCGTTAGTTCTTATTTTTATAGAATTTTGGATAAACTCCAAAGACAGACTCTGATTTCAGATAGTGAAAAGGATGCCTTTGTCAAACAGATCTCTAAGTGGCTAAACAGTGGAATTCTTGAAGTGCCTTGCGTAATTGCTCACGGTGATGCTACCCCCACTAATTTTATTTTCAGTGGTGATAGCGATGTAGTAGCAATCGATCTCGAAAGGCTTAAAAATGGTGATATAGCCTATGACATAGGTATGATCTGTGGTGAACTAAAACATTCCTTTCTGTGGAGAACAGGTGATTGGCAAATATCTGAGAAGTTCATCAGGCATTTCCTTAAAAGTTATGCATCCCATTTCCCCGATCCTAAAGGAGCTTTTAATGATATTACTCGTAGGAACCCCTTTTACATGGGGATGACCGAATTAAGAATTGCCCGTAATGAATTTCTCGACTGGACTTACAGAAAGAGGTTGGTATATGAAGCTATGCAATGTCTAAAATGGGGGGTCCATTTATAAATAATGAAGAATAAAGCCGTCCTTTTCGACCTTTATGGAACTTTAATCAATATCAAAACCGATGAGGGCGATATAGGCACCTATGAAATTCTGTCGAGATACCTCAAGTACCATCTTGTGTACATCTCCGCTGATGCTCTGAGAAAGACATATTTTGAAGCAGTTCAACAACATCTTAGTCAGAGCAAAGAACCATTCCCAGAGGTTGATGTCTACAAGGTTTTTTTTGATATTATGCATAGCTTTGGTAAAAAAAAATATCCTTCCTCTACTGTTATAGATGTATCTATGCTCTTTAGATCCCTAACCATTAGAAGATTTGAACCCTTTGAGGGTATCTTTGAGGTTTTGGATGAGGTATCCAAACAATACAAGACTGCCCTTGTGTCTGATGCCCAATGGGTTTTTACCAAGGCTGAAATAAAGATGCTTGGGCTTGAGCGCTTTTTTAGACATATAATCTTGTCTTCAAAATATGGATTCAAAAAGCCTGATAAAAGGCTCTTTAATATCGCTCTTAAAAAGCTTGGAATTAGATCTGAAGAGGCTGTTTACATCGGCGATAATCCTGCAAGAGATCTGGTGGGAGCTAAGATGGTAGGAATGAAGTTCTTGCTTTTTAGAAATGACTGTAAATCCTATAATGGTTTTGAAGCCGACGGATTTTTTTATGATTATAAACATTTAATGGATTTATTAACAGGGATTTAGATCAGTTGTATATGTCGAAAGGAATTTTTATCACAGCCACTGATACAGGAGTTGGTAAAACTATAGTCTCTGCAATGACCGTTCGAGCCTTACTACAAAAAGGCTTTAGAGTTGGTGTTATGAAGCCCTTTGAAACGGGCTGTCTCAAAGAAAATAATGAATTACTCCCCTCCGATGGGATATTTTTAAGAGAGATGGCAGAGATAGAAGAATCGATAGACCTCATAAATCCATCACGTTTCGAATTGCCACTTTCTCCTTTAGCGGCTTCTTGGATCGAAAAAAAAGTTGTGGAAATTGATAAAGTAATACATTCCTATGAGCTTTTAAGGAAAAAATATGATTTCTTGGTAGTAGAGGGTGCTGGTGGAATTCTTGTCCCTATCTATATAGATAATAATTCTAAGGTTATTTATATTGCTGATCTTATCAAGATGTTCGGAATACCCACATTAATAGTCTCAAGGCCAACACTTGGAACGATAAATCATACACTTCTGACAGTTAAATATGCACTCAGTTACGGCATAAAAGTTTTAGGAGTTATCATAAATTATTCCAACCCTCCTGGCAAGGATATCTCAGAAGAGAGTAATCCTCTTATCCTTAAAAAGATATCTCCAGTCCCAATATTAGGTATAATCTCTCACTTAAGCGAAACTTCCAAGAAATATTTAGATAAAGTCATAAGTTCTTCCTATAGTGAACTGTTTGATAAAATTATAGAAGAAATCTGATTTGAAAAATAACCACTTTATAAACCAAAAAAAGAGGGCTATAAACTTTTATAGCCCTCTTTTAGTTTATTTTTTATTTTACTTCTCTGCTCCTACGCCAATGTAGGTTCTGAGTTTTTCATCCTCGAACATCTCTTGAGCTCTCTTATCAGGAGTTAATAGTGAGACAACATAACCTGCTATGAAAGCGGCAGGTAAAGATATAATTGCAGGGTTCTTAAGAGGGAAGATAGCCTGTCCCATTTTCAATATATCTACCATAACAGTGGGGCTTAAACAAATTAAACCAACGGAGAGGAATAATCCCGTCAGCTGGCTTATTACTGCACCACTTGTTGTAAATTTTTTCCAAAACATAGACATGAATAGTGCAGGGAAATTGGCGCTAGCTGCAATAGCAAAGGCCAAACCTACGAGGAAGGCAACATTCTGACCCTTGAAAATTATGCCCAAAGTTATAGCAACTACTCCCAAAAAGAGAGTAGAAAGTTTTGCAATCTTGACAGATTCTTTCTCGGTAGCAGCACCACGACGAATGACATTAGAATATAGATCATGAGCTAGGGCTGCAGCACCAGCAAGAGTTAAACCTGCAACTACTGCTAAAATCGTTGCAAAAGCAACTGCAGCTAAAAAGCCCAAGAACAAGGTGCCTCCTAATACTTCTGCAAGAAGAGGAGCTGACATATTTCCACCTTTATCGAATTTTTGTATTATCTCTCTACCTACTAATGCACATGCACTAAACCCTATTACAAAAGTGAGTATATAAAAATATCCTATCCAACCAGTTGCCCATGCAACAGACTTTCTTGCAGCCTTTTGATCTGGAACGGTATAGAACCTCATGAGGATATGGGGCAATCCACATACTCCTATCATCAGAGCAATCCCAAGTGATACAGTATCAATAGGATTAGCAACAAGTAAACCTGGTAAGAAAGCTGACTCACCATATCTTGTAGCAACCGTGTTAAACAAACTCACAACATCGAAATTAAAAGCAAATAGAGAGGCTACTACAACCAAAGTAGCGCCGCCAATGAGGAGACCTGCCTTGATAATCTGAACCCAAGTGGTAGCAAGCATACCACCAAATAAAATATAAGAAATCATTACAACTCCCACTATTACAACTGAAAGTTCATAAGGGAAACCCAGGAGTAACTTTATTAGTGTTCCAGCCCCAACCATCTGAGGAATAAGATAGAAAATAACCGTTACAAGGGTCGCAACAGAAGCACATGTTCTGACAGGTTTTTGACTAAGTCTATAGGCAACAACATCAGCATATGTAAATTTACCAAGATTTCTTAAAGGTTCAGCTATGAAAAGAAGTAAGATTGGCCATCCTACTAACCATCCCACAGAAAATAAAAGACCGTCATAGCCTCTCATAGCCACCAAACCAGCTATTCCTAAAAAGGATGCAGCACTCATATAATCACCAGCAAGGGCTAATCCATTTTGGAAACCTGTGATAGACCTACCAGCAGCGTAGAACTCACTGGCAGTTTTAGTTCTCTTAGAGGCCCAATAGGTGATTCCAAGAGTTGCTGCCATAAATATTACGAAGAAAAATATCGTTTCAGCATTAACTTGCCCTAAAGATGTTGCTTGTTCTGCCATTTTTTACCCCCTTATCTTATCCTTGACTTTCTCTACAAGGACATCGTAGTTGTTATTAGCCCATATTACATAAACAACAGTTATCAAAATTGTAGATACTAAAACGAAGATACCGATGGGAATCCCGACATATATCCCGAATATCTTGTTTGCAAATAAAGGCTTATTATAAGCCATCAACAAAACAAAACCGAAATACAAAATCATTACGAGACTCCCAAGTATTATGGATACCTTCCATTTGTTGTTTTTTAATGCCCTGAAATCAGGATCTTTGAGGATTTGTTCTCTCTTCATCATGTTATAAACCTCCTTCTTTTATTACTTAATTTTTAAAATTTAAAAGTTTACTATCTCGCCTGATAATCTATATCTGGCATCCTTAGTAAAAGGACTAGCTATATGCAACAAATCACCTATACGGCTTATACCTATACCAACAAGCATAGGTATAAATCTTTGGAAAAGCTGAGCTGTGACAAAAGCATCGCTAAGAGCGTCATGGGTACTACTACATGGAATCCCGAATCTTTTAGCCATCTCATATAACTCCATCTCTCCGGGATAAGTGAAAAAAATGGTCTTTCTTGGATACTTCTTCTTGAGATAACTATAAATGAGAGAAGTATCCAAAACATGATTAGGTACAAAAGTTCCTAAAACCCTTCTCACCTCCTTATTAATAAAGGTCATATCTATTGAGACGAAATGTCCTATAATAATCCTCTCTTCGCAAAAATCGAGGAAGGCTTTTATGACATCATCGATTAGGGGTTTTTCTTCGACCTCTGAAGGGGTGATCTTATGAATAATAATACTTTTAGATGTCAAAGAAGTCTTCGGTTTTACCAATCTATGAAAGGTTTGCCTTATCTTTATAAGCCTTCCATCCATTTTTACTGCCCCAATAGAAACAATTGAATCTTTCTGTTCATTAAGACCCGTTAACTCCGTATCGATTACAACATACCTCTCATTTGTGATCTTAGCGTTTTTATCAAAAACTTGCTCTCTCTTCATAAAGTTCATGGCTAACCTATAAAATCATAGATTTATATCTCTCAATGAGTAAGTCTTGAACACTTGAGATTACCTGAAAAGCTTCCTTAATGGTTTTCTTCTCTAAATTTGTAAGATTATCAGGATCGATAAAATTATCAACTAAAGCCTTTCTTTTGATCTGTTCAAATTGATTTTGGAGTCTTAGTGTCATCAGAAATTCTAAAGAGTGTAAGAGTTCATCGGCATATTCAGCCACAATTTGATGTTTATCTTTAAGTGCATCTATCCTGTCAAGAGTTGAAACTTCATCAATCTGCTTCTCAAGAGCAAATAGTCTAACCATATCTACAATAGGAGCTATCCCTTTAGTCTTTAGATTAAGTTTATCTTTATATTCTCCACTCTTTTCAACGACGAAGGTCTTTAAAAAACCTAAAGGTGGCATATTCCTTACTGCCTTATTTGCCATATAACCAAAAAAGACCCTTTGTTCTCTCAAGTAATAGTTTATTTCGTCTCTTAACTCATAGGCTAAATTGAAATCTCCAAAAACCGGTCGAAAATCAAAAAATATTGGAGAATTTATGATAGAGTCATTTCTCAACTCAAGAATCCAATTACCAAAATTTTTCTTCCATACCTTTAACGGTTGACAAAGCCTCGGATTACTCGCTGTATAATTTACAGGGCAAGGTGGGAAACCACATTTGAAAAGCTGTTGAGCTACAAAAGAGGTAAATTCAGCAAAATACTTTCTAACATCTGTATCTTCACCATTAGAATTTGTATCTTTATAAATGATTGCATTGTCTTGATCTGTTTTATAAGCTTGCTCTTTACGACCTTCACTCCCAAAGACGATCCAGCAATAGGGCACGGGTGGCTTACCTAATTTAAGTTCAGCTAACTCAAGTACCTTACCGATTATTCTGTCATTAATCTCAGCTATTACCCTACCAATATTCATTGCTCTCAGATTTTCGTTTAATAATAGACTGACTATGTTCTCAACTCTCCGAGCCAATGGTGCTAAACCTTCTATATCCTTCTGATTTTCGATATCCTTAGCTAAGGTAATCGGAGAGGTTCCTTGGAATAAAATTACATCGTGGTTTGTAATAATACCGCTAACAACACCATCCTTAACAATAGGGAGATGGTGGACGTTATGTTTGATCATCTTTAGAAGTGCCTCAAACAGTGTCTCTTGTGCATCCACCCTCAAAAAAGGAAGACTCATGATATCCTTTGCTGAGCTGTCAAAATTTCTTCCTTTGGCTACCACTTTCTCTCTTAAATCTCTATCAGTTATTATTCCCACAGGCATATTGTCAGAGTTCACAAGAACTACCGAACTTATCCTATTTTCAGACATAATCTTAGCTGCATCTCTGATAGAGATATCTTGAGGTGCCGTAATTACTTTTTTAGTTCCAACTTCTTCTATGGAAGTGGTATAAAGTAAATTCCAACCGATGTTATAGGGGCGATTCTTGCTATGGAGTTCTTTATATGCCTTATCCAGAAACTTATTTAAAAAGGACTTCTGAAAGAATTCATTAACTTGGGGGTTCGTCTTCATAAGATCGGCTATTACGTCAACTCGTAAAAGATAACAAACAGTATCTTCTATGGCTATAACATTTGCTCTAGATTTAGATGAATTAAGCAAAGCAAGATAGCCAATCAATTCTCCATCTTCTCTGTAATCAATCACAACCTCCTCTGCCTCACTAAAACCGACAGTTACTTTAACTGCCCCCCTTTTTATGACCCTTATATAGTCACCCAAAGGTCCATCTTGGTAAACAATCGTCGTTCCCTTAGGGTAAAAATCCATAGATACATCCTCAGTTATACTGCTAAGGGTTTCGTCATCTAAAAATTGAAAAGGTGGAACTTTTTTTAAAAAACTTATAACTTCTTCGAGAATGTTATACATCGTCGTTTACCCTGCTTTTTTAATTTTTTCATAAGTACTTTTGCAACTGACGTGCCAGATTGGAAATGCTATAAAATAGGGATTTAAAGAGGGAGAAGTGGTGAGATTTTCGCAGAAATGCGAAAAAATCAGTTAAATCTTTTGCAAGTTTGCGAAATCAAAAAAAACTTTTTGAATAGTAAACAAATCAAGAGATTTTCTCTTCTATCTTATACAAATATTTGTCTTTGAAAATGAAGTATTGTAAATTACCCATTTCATTAAAGGTAAACCCACTCATAACCTTTTTGTTATTTTGTAAACTATAGGTAATAACGACAGTATCGTACTCTTTGCCTTCATCTTGATCGATGACTATATAATAACCTAACTTTTTATACGCTACATAGGCTATCCTCTGGCTATCAGGACTAAAAATAAGGGTACCTTCTTTAATATCTTCATATAATTGACCCTCCTGTTTATCGACTACTGCAAAACATTTATCGTTAGAGAACAATTTTTTAACCCTTGCCAATGCTACATAAGCAATTCTTCTGCTGTCAGGACTGAAAGTTAGTGTATCTTTTATAATATCATCATGAATAGCGAATAACTCATCGTCAACCATAACATAACATTTATTACCTAATTTTCCTATGTAGGCTGTTCTCTTAGAATCTGGGCTAAAGATAGGGGTGCCTGTCCCAATTCCTTCAAAAGGTTTACCCTCTTGATCATCAATTACGACTACGCTTGCGTCATCTCTCAATGCAGCATATCCAAGCCTTTTACTATCATTACTAAAGACTAAACTATCACGAGCTATACTTCTGTAAAACTTTTTAATTCGCCCATCTAAAACTACAGCGCAGGAACCACCACTCAAGCAGATATAGGCTAAATGCTTACTGTCAGGGCTAAAAACAAGTTTGCCATCTCTTATATCTTCAAAGGGTTGATCTTCTTCATCATCAACAACTGCAAAACACTTCTTACCTTTATAGGCAACATAAGCAAATCTCTTATTGTCTGGGCTAAAAGTTAGACTTTTTTCATTTATATAGTCATATTCCTTCTTTTCGTGATCATCTAACACTATAAAACTCTTTTTACCTCTGTATGCTATATAAGCAGTTCTCGATCCATCTGGGCTAAAGACTATTTGACCTTTGCCAATACTATCATAACCTCTACCCTTTTTTGAGTCTATAACAGCAAAAAATTTGTTATCCTCTTTCACAACGAAGGCTAATCTCTTACCGTCAGAACTAAAAGTAAGAGAACCTTTGCTTATATCTTCATATGTGCCAATTTCATTAAGACCAATAACGACAACATATCTCTTCCCTACCCGCGCTAAATATGCAACATTTCCTCCATCGGGACTAAAAATAAAACTATCTTGAGCTATATAATCATATCTTTTGCCTTCTACTGAATCAATTATTGCATATACCCTTTTACCATCTTTTGCAAGATAAGCTATTCTTTTATTGTCAGGGCTTATCATAAAAGTGGTTGGTATCCAGAAATTGAAATCTACCAAAGTTATACAAGTCTCTGATACTATGCTTCTCGACATATTAAAAATCTCCCCTTTAATTTATTCCTCATCAAAAGTAAACTTTTCAGAAATATTATGAGAATTTTCAATAAAATTAAATGATTTAATCTTTATAAAAAGTATGTGATCATTCAATTGTATTTTTATACTCGATTGATACCATCTTTCAAAAGGGTTTAACTCTTCTCTTAAAGAAGTAGTTTTCACAGGCTTTTCATAGTAAATATGTAACTGTTCACCGCTGCTTAACTCAATCTTTTGTTCAACAGGAAGCATTGTCTTTTTAGATATTATGATTTTTCGATTGTAGTTTCTAATTATATAGAAATCTTCTTCTTCGGCAATGGCATAATCATCTATTCTCCACCAAAAAAAACAGTTTCTCAAACCATCAACGACAAGTTTGATTTTATTTTTTTCATAATGCTGTGATGACTCAACAATACCATTGCTCTCCTTAATAGAGCCAACCAAAAAACCTAAGTAATATATTTTCAAATCAATCTCCCTTTCAGAAATGATTAATGAGGCATCCCCCTGTAGTGTGGTATAATTTTTTGTATATTCTAATGCAACAATAGCTTCAATGATTGAAACATTCTTATAAGCATCGAGAAGCTTCTCCATATCACCATTTTGATATGTAGGTATTTCAAAATCTCGAAAAGTGCAAGAGGTTAAAATAAAGAGAGATGACAGTATCACAAATAAATATAATATCTTTATTACCATCTAATGATCATTTTATCATCAAAACAGAATAAAAGGGTTAAACTGTATAATAAAACTCTCAAATCCTAAAAACTCTATTAATACAAATTTTATAAGATCAAAATTTTATCAGTTCTACCAACCCTTCTATATTTCTAAACCCATCTATTCTTAGACCAAAGTCATTTCTCAGTCTTTCCTTATTACTATAGGGAATTACAGCCTTCTTAAAACCTATTTTAGCTGCCTCTTTAAGTCTTTGTTCAGCCATACTGACAGCTCTCACCTCTCCAGTCAATCCTACTTCACCAAAAAATACAGTAGTTGGATCTATGGGAACTTCACGGAATGAAGAGACCAGAGATGCAATAATTCCTAAATCGGCAGCAGGTTCAACGATTTTTAACCCACCGACGATATTTAAAAAAATATCCATGTTACCCAATTGCAAACTTGCCCTCTTTTCGAGAATTGCCACAAGCAGATTCAATCTATTGAAATCTATGCCCATGCAAGTCCTTCTGGGCATTCCAAAAGTTGTAGGTGAAACCAAGGCCTGTATTTCTATCAACAATGGTCGGGTTCCTTCTATACTTGCAATTACGGTCGAACCAGTGACATCCGTCGGTCTTTCTGAAAGAAACAGCTCGGAAGGATTGCTAATTTCTACAAGACCACTATCTGTCATATTGAATACACCTATCTCATTGGTAGAGCCAAATCTGTTCTTAACTGTACGTATTATCCTATAGGAATGGCCTCTGTCGCCCTCAAAGTATAGAACCACATCAACCAGATGTTCTAAAACTCTTGGTCCTGCAATAGCACCTTCCTTTGTAACATGTCCTACTAAAAAAATTGGCGTAGCAGTCCTTTTTGCATATTGCATCAATTTTGAGGCAGACTCTCTGATCTGGCTGACTGATCCAGGCGCAGAAGTAATTTCCTCCGTATAAACGGTCTGGATAGAGTCTATCACTATTATAGAAGGATGGAGTTTTTGAGAAGTATTAATAATATTTTCTATTAAAGTCTCCGAATATAAAACGATTTCGGAAGAATTTATAGATAGTCTTTCTGCTCTAATTTTAATCTGCTCTGGCGACTCCTCACCTGAAACATACAAAGCAATCTGTGAGTGGTCGCTCCTTTTTAAGCTGCTATCTACAATATTAGCTAAAACCTGTAATAGCAGAGTAGATTTGCCAATGCCAGGATCACCTCCGATCAGTACTACTGCACCATCAACAATACCACCTCCCAAAACTCTGTCGAATTCCTTTATCCCAGTAGATTTTCTTTCTTCCTCCGCTTTAGATATGTCACTTAAAGACACTAACCTCGACTGAGAAAGTGATTGTTTAGAAATTTTCTTCGTCTGCCTCTCTTCGACTAAGCTTCCCCAAGTATTACAGTCTGGACATCTACCCAACCACTTAGGTGTACTATATCCACAAACCTGACACTGATAGAAAGTTTTATCTTTGGACATCTATATTTAAAAGCCTCATGCCTTTGCCGAGGGTATGTGCATTTTTAATAGCTTTAGTTACAAAATTTTTGGCTATCTCCACTGAGTAAGCCACAGAAAAACCCTTTGCTAACAATCCAGTTATGGCAGCAGAAAAGGCACAGCCTGTCCCATGATATTCACCACTTACCCTTTTACTCCTGAAAAGTTGGAAATCTTTACCATCATATAGCAAATCCACACTTTCATCGCCTAAATCATCTTCATCTCTTAACCCTGAAAAAGGTCCACCAGTTATAACGACTGCTTCTGCACCCGTCTTTTGAAGCTCATAGGCAGAACTTTTCATATCATCTATACTTTCAATCCGTATACCTGAAAGTACTGAAGCTTCATAGATATTAGGAGTAATAACCTTTGCTAAGGGGAATAACTCCTTTTTCATAATATCTAAAGTACCTTCCTCAATCAACATTGTCCCAGTAGTTGAAATGGTGACCGGATCTACTACTAAATTTTGTAATTCGTAACCTTTTATAACCTTTGTAATAATCTTTACTATATCTTTAGAAAATAACATCCCTGTCTTAAGGGCATCAGGTCTAATGTCGCTTAATAAAGTAAAGAGTTGTTCTTCAAAGGACTTTTTATCGACAGCGCTAATATATCTAACTTCATAGGTATTTTGAGCAGTTATTGCCGATAGAACAGAGAGTCCATATACTCCAAAAAAATGAAAAACTTTCAAGTCCTGCTGTACCCCTGCACCACCAGTTGGATCAAATCCCGCTATTGTTAGGGCTATCTTCATTTCTGGAGTCTATAGGTTAAAAGATAAGCCTGCCCTAAGGATATCCCTCCATCATTACAAGGAACCATAACATTAAAGAAAGTCTCGAAACCATCTTTTATCAATTCATTATAGACATTTTCAGATATATACTTATTTTGAAATACTCCTCCACTAAGGGCGATCTTTTTAAGACCTGTCTCTTTTTTTATGAGATGGGCTATATCTCTTATTACTTCTATGATAGTGTTATGGAGTTTTAGAGAAATATTTACTTTGCTCTCCTGTAATCTTATATCTTCCACTATAGCCTTAATCATCTTTGAAAAATTTATTATGAAAGGATCCCGACCTTCGATGCCATAGGGATAAGTATACCCCTCCTTAAATCTCTCTTTGCCATCGATTAAACTCTCTAAAGCAGCAGCAGACTCTCCCTCAAAGGTGTTTAAATAAACCAAACCTATCAAGGCTGAGACTGCATCAAATAGCCTTCCAGCTCCCGATGAAAGAGGAGAAAATTTAGTATTATTAAATATTTTAAGAAGATTCTCAACTTTTTTAGGACTTAACTCATCAATCAAACCTATTTCACAGAGAGTCTCCATTAAATAATTATCATCCATTCCCAAATAGTTATATGAATCCTTTAGATAACTGATTGCACATCTTGAGCACTCTCTGACGGCCTCCTCGCCCCCGGGTAAGGGGATGTATCTAAAATGGGCAAATCTTGTGAATCCGTCGATATCACAGATTAAAAACTCACTACCCCAAAGTTTACCATCGATACCATATCCACTTCCGTCGAGAGCGACTCCAATTATTTTTTCAGTCAGACCATTTTCTGCCATCACTGAAGCTATATGGGCATAATGGTGTTGTATGCCATAGGATCTAATATCTCTCTCTTTCGAGTATTCTATAGCCCATTTGCGAGAATAGTAGGCTGGATGTAAATCATGGGCAACTGCTCTTGGAGAGACTCTATAAACGGAACAGATATTACTAAAAGTTTCTTCAAAAAATTTTATAGTTTCAACATTTTCAAAATCTCCAATATGTTGACTTATTATTGCCTGACCATCCTTTACCACAGTGAAAGTATTTTTGATATCAGCTCCAATTCCTACCACATCTGAACCTTTCATTTTAAAGTTAATTGATTGTGGCACATACCCCCGACTGAGCCTTATAAATGTAAGTTTAGAATTATTGGTTTTAACTACGGTATCATCTACTCTCATAAATATATCTCTATTATGAATTAGAAAGGCATCGGCTATTTTGGAAAGAATTTTAAGAGCTTCGTCGTTATCAATTAGGATAGGTTCCTCGGAAAAATTACCACTCGTCATAACCAAAACAGAAATCCCCCCATCATCTGAAAAACTGTCGATAAGTCGGGGATAAAAAAATAATAGATAATGTAAAGGAGTATAAGGTAACATAAAGCCTAAATACCTACTATTAGGTGCAATATCATCTGGAAGATTAATTTGTCTCTTTTTTTGTAATAAAACTATAGGCTTTCTCCTGCCCTCTAATAAATCTCTCTCAAAGCTACTGATCTCACAGTATTTTGATACTGTCTCTACATCAAAAGCCATTAAAGCAAAGGGCTTATTAGCTCTTTTTTTCCTTTGTCTTAGTTTTTTTATAGTTCTTTCATTTCGTGCATCACAAGCAAGATGAAAACCACCAATACCTTTAATTGCAACAATTGCTCCTTCTAAAAGAAGATTTGTGGTCTTCTCAAGAAGTTTTTCTACTGTACCTAAATATTTCACTCCATCAATAATTAAACTCAATTTAGGACCACACTTATGACAAGCATTGGCTTGAGCATGAAACCTCCTATTGTTAGGATCGTTATACTCTTCTAAGCAATCCTCACACATCTGAAAGACTGCCATAGTAGTGTTAGACCTATCATAGGGAACTCGCTTAATTATTGAATAACGAGGACCGCAATTGATACAATTTATAAATGGATACAAAAATCTTCTATCAAAAGGATTTATCAATTCAGATAGGCACTCATTACATACCGATATATCTGAGGGTAGCTGTGTAAAACCTATGTGATCGATGCTATCTAATATGAAAAAATCCGAAAAACCTTTGATCTCTGTTTCCTTAACATCGATCGTATCTATCTTAGCCAAAGATGGATGATTATTTTTTACACAGGATATAAAAGAAGACGGATCCTCACAATCAATTTGAATCAATACGCCATAAGAGGTGTTTCTAATAATACCTTTATAACCTCTTGACTTAGCAAGATTATATATAAACGGTCTAAATCCAACCCCTTGAACTACCCCGCTTATCTCAATCTCAAAGCACCTTTTCATTATTCAGACATTATTCAGGATTCAGACTCCCAAGACTAATCAATTCGTTAGCAAACTTCTAAATTTAATCAATCCTTATAAACTATATAAACTGATAAATTCCATTTAAGGGAATTCTTTTATATTATTATAAAAATTACTGATAGCTTTTCCAAAATAATTAAAAATTTATCTCATGCTAATGAACTATTACAGATCATTTTTTTTAATAAAATAATGATGAATACTGGTATTTAAAACACAGATAAGTTTCAGAATGACAAAAGACGATTCTTTTATAGCCATTTGTCACAAGTGTTAATGTATTCAGAAAATTAATATTTATATGGGCATAGGGAAAAACAAAAATAAATTGGGTAGCCAATTTTACCTATCACTTTGAGAAAATTAAGATCGAGGAAGAGGGATCTTAGGAGATTCAACTATTTTTGATAACCTTTTAATAACCTTCTCTTTCCCTAATACTTCTATCAACTCAAATATACCAGGGCTAGCTGTTCCGCCAGTAATTGCAACTCTTACTGGCTGAGCGATAGCACCAAGTTTTACCTTATTTCTTTCAGCAATTGCTTCGAAAACCTTTGCAATTTCGTCTTTGGTAAAACTATCGATCTTAGAAAGGCCACCAGAAACCTCACTAAGATATTTGATCCCCTCTTGAGTAAAAAAGTCCTTAGCTAATCGTGGGTCAATATGGATATCTTCAACAAAAAAATAGTTTAAAGAGTTAGCGAGATCATCGAGAGTTTTAGAACGCCCCTTCAACAACTCTACTGCCTTAGAAAGCCATTCTATATCGATCGAATCACTATCATAAATTATCCCCCTCCTTTTTAAGAAGGGTTTCACCAATTGTGCAAGTCTCAAGGAATCCCCTTTAAGCATGTATTGACTATTAAGCCATAGTAGCTTATCAGGATTGAATATAGCAGCCGATTTCCCGATGTTTTCGATTGAAAAATAAGCTATCAACTCATCCTTTGTAAAGATTTCCTGATCTCCATGGGACCATCCAAGCCTTGCAAGATAATTTATGATAGCTTCGGGCAGATAACCTAACTCTTTGTAAGCCAAAACAGAAGTAGCACCATGTCTCTTACTAAGCCTGCTTTTGTCTGGACCAAGAATCATGGGCAAATGTGCAAATTCTGGTATCTTGGTATCAAAGGCTTCATAAATATGAATCTGTTTTGGAGTATTGTTAAGGTGGTCGTCTCCTCTAATTACATGGGAAATTTTCATATCTATATCATCAACAACGACGGCAAAATTATAAGTGGGAGTTCCATCTGACCTAATTATCACGAAATCTTCAAGCTGGCTATTCTCAAAGACTACTTTACCTTTAATTAAATCATTGACAACAGTTTCTCCCTCCAGAGGCATTTTAAACCTGATAACCGTAGAACCTATACCAGGTCGGATCTCCAGATCCCTACATTTCCTATCGTATCCAATAGGCGTATTAGATGTAGCAGCCAACCGCCTTTTTGCTTCTAATTCTTCGGGGGAACAGATGCAATAATAGGCTTTACCATCCTTAACTAATTTTTCAGCATACTCTCTATATATATTGAACCGATCTGTTTGTCTATAAGGTCCTTCATCCCAATCAAGGCCAAGCCAGTTCATAGCTTCAATAATTAATTCGATATATTCATCAGTAGACCTACTTTTATCTGTATCTTCAATCCTTAAAACAAAAGCTCCCTTATAATGTCTCGCAAAGAGCCAATTAAAGAGCGCAGTTCTTGCACCTCCAATGTGAAGATGTCCTGTAGGGCTCGGGGCAAATCTTACTCTTACTCGTCCAATCACTCCTTAAGCCTCCTTAGTAGTTTATTATGTCGAGATAATCAGCCAAATCCTGATCACCGGATTTAATATACTGATTTCTTATATCTTTAATAAATTTCATTTTATCGCCACTATACCTTGGATCGAGTGCTATTGCCTTTGAAAGCATTTCTGCAGCATCTCCATATCTACCCAACCTGTTATAAGCCAGAGCCAACCCATATAGAGAAGGAGTAAAAGAAGAATCCCTCTTAAGAGAGCTTAAGTAAGCTGTTATAGATAGTTCATATTTACCTACTCTATAGTAGGCATTACCTAAATTGAAATAGGCATTTTCTGGATTTTCATACAACGGATTAGATAGAGCCCTTTTGAAATACTCTATAGCCTCGTCCCATTTTGACATCCTTGCGTATAGAGTTCCCAGGTTGTTATAAGCTGCCGAAAAATTTGTATCAATTTGGATGGCTTCATTAAAATACCTTTTTGCCTTTTCAAAATCCCCAAAATAAAGATATATAAGCCCGAGACTGTTCAAAACATCTTTATTCTTGGGTTCGATGCCATATGCCTTTTGAAATTGAATATATGCCATCTGGTAATTATTTTCGTTTAAATAAGATAAACCAAGAGTCAAATACAATTCGACTTCTCTTTGTTTTTCCTTAGAAAAAGAAGCACACCCAAAAATAACAAAAAGAATAATGATAGTAAGGACCACTTTTGTTTTACAGAATAATCTCTTCTCTAATTTCCAATAACACATCTTAAAAGAATTACAGAGTTTAGGTAGAATCATGAAACCCTTAAAGTGAACCACAACTTTTAGGAACTTTTTGATGAATGAATTATCAATATCAATGTTTAAAGTATTTTACCCAAAAATCAGTTATAGAGCAAATGTAATTCCATACCTTTTCATTCCAAATCGTCTCAGAATTCTGTATACACGTAAGCTTTGACCTCGATGTTATCTCAGATTCCAAAAAACTCAATAGGTCTTAAGAGATTGAATGAGACTCAATAAGGTTCAAAAAATTAAAAGTTAGAGGAAAATAGAAAGGAGAAACTTTAATGGGAAGGAGCACTTTTGAATTATTTGGTTCTAAAAACTATTTCAAATCTCAAAAAACTATGGTATATTTTTATGTTAGGTAAAACCTTTATATTAAAAGAGGAAGAATATGAAATTTTACAAATACTTATTCAGCATGCTTTTTGCAATCTCAATCTCATTTATGGTTAGCGCAGAGATCAAAAAACATGAATTCACTAAGGAGGACATACAAAGAATGGCAAAAGCTAAAGCAGTTATCGAGACCAAATTTGGTAATATCGAGTTGAAGTTCTTCCCAGAGGTAGCACCAAACCATGTGAGAAACTTCATCGATTTAGCTAAAAAGGGCTTTTATGATGGCACCACCTTTCATCGAGTCATACCGGGTTTTATGATACAAGGTGGTGATCCAAATTCTAAAAGCCCTGATAGATCAAAACATGGCATGGGCGGCCCAGGTTATACATTAAAAGCCGAATTTAATGACAAACCCCACAAAAGGGGAACCCTTTCTATGGCAAGGGCAGCTCATCCTGATAGTGCAGGATCTCAATTTTTCATATGTGTAGCAGATTCTCCTTTTCTTGATAGGCAATATACTGTCTTTGGCGAAGTAGTATCTGGGATGGATGTGGTAGATAAGATAGTAGCTCAGCCAAGGGACAAAAGGGATAACCCAATAGAACGGATTGAAATGAAGATTAAAATAGTAGAAAAACAGAAATAGCCGAATTTTCTGGAGGTAGTTATGTCTTTGGTTTATTTTGCCTCAGCGAGGGTATCAAAATGGAAGTTTGAAGATAGTATGCCTGGTAAATTAGATAGATTACTCGATGAAATAAATCTCTCGAGATTTTTTGAGAAAAACGAATGGGTTGCAATCAAGACGCATTTTGGCTCTGAAGGTGCCCATAGAGTTGTTAGGCCCATCTTTCTTAGAAGAATTGTCGAAAAAATAAAGTCCATAGGAGCTAAACCATTTATAACAGACACAGTAAGAATCAAAGGCTTGGATTATTTAGAAGTAGCAAATCAGAATGGTATTAATCATCTTTCTGTCGGAGCTCCTGTAGTTCTCGCTGACGGACTATATGGTAACGACAATATCCTCGTCAAAGCAGGGGATATACTTGGAGAGATAGCTGTAGCAACTTTGATATACGACGTCCCTGCTATGGTTGTTTGTTCCCATGTGAAAGGGCACATTAATGCTGGCTATGGTGGAGCCATCAAAAATCTTGCTATGGGCGCCGTTAGTGGAACCCATAGACATTGTGGCTGGAAATGCGGAAGGGGTGCGATGCACACCATAGGAGAGGGCAAACTCATCTGGGATGAGGAAAAATGTACCTTTTGTTATCAATGCAGTGAAATCTGTCCTTTAGATTGCATCGAATTTAAAGACAACAGATTCAATTATGATGATGATAAATGCTGGAGATGTGGTAGATGTGCAAGGGTCTGCCCAGAAGGTGGTCTTACTTTACCTGGCGATGATATCTTATTTATGAAGTCTCTTGCTGAAGCAGCAAAAGCAGTCTTAAGCACCTTTAAAAAATCAAAAGTTGTATACATAAACTTCCTAACCGAAATACAACCTGAGTGTGACTGTATGCCAGCGGCTGATGTACCAGTAATTCAAGATAAAGGCATTCTGATCTCTGATGATATTGTTGCTATTGAACAAGCAACAATTGATCTATTGCTGAAAGAACCGCCCTTGCCTTCATCACTGGCAGCTGATCAAAAGATACAACAAGGAGATGATGTTCTTTTTTCACTCCATAAAAGACCTTATATAATTCAAATAGAAGAGGCTGAAAGGTTAGGACTCGGGAAAAGACAATATAAATTAAGGGAGATTAAATAATTTATTCTACAAACTTCTTGATAACAAGAACTGCATTAATACCCCCAAAACCAAATGAATTAGTTAAGACCATTTCTACGGGTACACCTTTCATTTCGGTATTAAGATTAATATCACAGAGGGGATCCTTTTCAAATAGGTTAATGGTTGGGGGGATTATACCCTCTTTAATACTCATAATAGCACAGGCAATCTCAAAGGCTCCTGAAGCAGCAAGCATATGGCCGCTCATAGATTTGATAGCAACAACTGGTACCTCTGGGTTATCCCTAAAGACCCTTTTAATTGCTTTTGCCTCAATCAAATCCCCTAAGGGGGTAGAGGTGGCATGGGCACTGATATAAGTTATCTCCGTTGGTTCAACCTTTGCTTCTTTTAAAGCGAGCTTCATAGTCCTTACTTCACCCTCTAAATCAGGTCGAGTAAGGTGATAAGCATCGGTCGTATTTGCATATCCTATTATCTCTCCATATATATTGGCATTTCTATGGACGGCATGTTCATATTCCTCTAATACCAAAACAGCAGCTCCCTCAGATAACACAAATCCATCCCTACCTTTAGAAAAGGGTCTACTGGCTGACTGATCTCGAATCCTCGATAGAGCACCACAACTTCCATAACCAATAATGCATAGTTCACAGATCGGTGCCTCAGCTCCCCCAGCTAACATAATCTTGGTATAGCCATCTTTTATTATCCTGTAAGCTTCACCGATTGCAACAGCCCCTGATGAACAAGCACAAGAAATACCAAAACATCTGCCGCCTATCTTTAGCTTTTGAGCAACAACAGAAGAAGCTATACCAACAGTACTTGAAGGCATTAAGTACGGAGAAAATCTCCTTGAATTAAGACTCTTTTTATAAAATCTGCTTAGTTCTCTATCTATGATCGTTATACCTCCTCTGCTCGAGCCAATTATTACACCTGCTTCATAAGAAAGTCTTTGACTATGCGTAAGATCAGTTTTTTCCATATTTATACCAGAATCGTTAAAAGCCATAACCGAAGCAGCAAGAGCATATTGGGTAAAGAGATCAGTTGTTCTTAGTTCCTTTTGGCTCAAATAGAGTTCAGGATTAAAAGCCTTAATCTCACCAGCCACTTTCCAAGGTAAAGTAGTAATATCGAATCTACTGATTTGGTCAATTCCAGAAACCCCTTGAGTAATGGCTGACCATGAACTACTAAAATTGTTAGCTAATGGAGTGACCGCACCAATACCAGTTACTAAAACCCTTCTCATTGTAAACTATATTATAATTATAGGTTTACATAAGTCAATTGCTTAAATACTTCTTTAGACTACTTTTCTAAGAAGCTCTTTGATTTAACCGTCGGATAATGGAAACTTATAAACTTTTCTAAATACCACGACCTTAATAATTGAAAAACAAAGATTATTAACTAAGTAATTTATGGTATAATTTATTATTCCTTAATTTTTTTATTTAGAAAAAGATGAAATATGGCCATCAGAATTTCCATTAACAATTTAAAACCTGGAATGAAACTCGCCAAGCCAATTCTTAATGAAAGTGGAATAGTCTTAATTGCAGAGGGCACTGAATTATCAACTGCTTCAATACAAAGACTAATGACAATGGGTCTTAGCTCTGTCGTAATAGAAGGCAAAAGAACCCAACCAAAACCTAAAGAAGTATTATTAAGAGAATTGGATATGAGGTTCAGAAAGGCAGAAAACGAAGAGCTTATGAAATTTTTAAAAGAGATAACGATTGAACATATAGAAGAACTTTATAAGTAAATTATGGATATAAAAACAATACAATCAGAATTGCAAAAAATAGATACAATTCCCACAATCCCTGATAACTTTAAAAAAATTCTAAGGATAATAGAGAATCCAAAAGCCTCTCTTTCCACTATTTGTAATTTCATCATTAATGACCAAGCCCTCACCTCTCGAGTCTTGAAGATGGTTAACTCACCAATATATGGTTTTCCTGGAAGAATATCGTCAGTTAACCAAGCTCTGCTCCTTTTAGGATTGAATGCCGTTAGGGGTCTGCTCTTAGGTATTTCAGCCTTTGAAATTATGCAAAAAGCTATGGCTGGCCTCTGGGAGCACTCTTTAGCCACAACTATCACAGCTCGTTTTATTGCTCAAAAAAAGGGAATTTCTGATCCAGAGGAAGTCTCAGTGGCTGGACTACTACACGATATAGGCAAAGTTATTCTCATTATAAAATTCCCCGAAGAATATGAAAAAGTTTTACGAAGGGCCTCTCAAGAAGAAGTCCTTATTTTTAAGGCAGAAAAAGAGATTTTCGGGATAACTCATGCTGAAGCTGGTGCGATTGTCTGTAGAAAGTGGAATTTCCCTCAAAACTTAATAGAAATGGTTGAATATTATCATAATCCTCAATACTCTCAAAGGTTTCCGTTACAAACGGCGATTGTCCATATCTCTGATATTATAGCAAGAGCTAAAGGCATAGGTTTTGCCGGTGACACCTTCGTACCATCTATCAATCCTGTTGCATGGGATAAACTCAGTCTAACAAGAGAAAATATCAAAGAGATCCTAATGCATTTAGAAGAAACCTTTTATGAGACTTCATCTAATTTGGATTCTCAGTGAATAACTTGATAGCTGTAATAACCAAAAATCCTCTTGTAAACTCCTTAGTTAAGACCAAAATCGGAGACTCCTTAACAATTTCTATATTTGAAGATATTCGACAGGCGATCAAATACATATACAATTTTTATCCAACTCTAATAGTTGTAGAACTTAACGACGATAACAAGAATATCTTCTATTTTTTGAAAAATATAAAAGAAGACTCATTTTTTAGCCAGACTTCTATTTTAGCTATCTTGCCTGATGACCTAATTATTCCCACTTGGGAAGATATCCCAATCGATGATTACATAAGATACTCTGACTTAGAGAATGATTTAAGTATGAGAGTTAATTTATGCCTTTCGAGGTCTTCAAAAATCGTCGAAATTAATCCATTGACAAAACTGCCTGGTAATACTACAATTATCAGACAATTACAGCAAAGGATTGAAAAAAAAGAACTTTTTGCAGTTGCCTATGCCGATTTAGACTATTTCAAACCCTTTAATGATCGATACGGCTTTAGTCGTGGTGATGAAGTCATAAAGATGCTTGGTAGACTTATCTACAACATAGTAAAAGATAATCAAAGATCTGGAAGCTTCGTTGGTCACATCGGCGGAGATGACTTTATTTACATTATGAACATAGATTTAATCGAAAAGACAACTGAGACGATAATATATCACTACGATAGAATAATATTATCCTTTTATGATTATGAAGATAGAATAAAAGGTTACATAGAATCAATAGATAGAGAAGGAAATAAGAGAACTTTCCCTATCATGTGCCTCTCGATAGGCATTACCCATAACAAGTATAAGACCTTTGTCCACTATGGAGAAATAACGCAAATTTTAGCAGATCTTAAAAATTATGCTAAAACAAAAAAAGGCAGTTTTTTCATAGTGGACAGAAGAGTCTAACCTTTCTCAGCCTTGCTGACATTTTAAGCTTAACATAAGTAGATGATATATGTTATCTTAAGGAAATTAAAAAGATAAGGAGAAATCTTCATGAAAATTGTTCTATTTGTAATTTTTGTGGTTCTTATTCTTTCTTCCTGTACAAAAGATAAGAAAACAAAGGAAGGATATGTCGCAAAGATAGACGGTATCACTCTTAGTAAGGAATACCTAACTGAACAAATGAATACGCTTCCAGAAGCCGCTAAACAGTTTTTTCAAGGACCTGGAGGTATGGAAAGATTTGTTGACGAATTAGTTAAAAAAGAATTGTTGTATCTCGAAGCTAAAAAAAGGGGGCTGGATAGAGATAAAGAGTTTCAGAAAAGGTTAGAAGAATTCAAAAAAATAACTCTTATAAACGCCCTTCTCGACAAAGAGATTGAGGCATCACCACAGGTAACGGAAGAAGAAATCAAAGATTATTATGAGAAAAATAAAGAAGACTTCATAATAAATAAGCAAATAAGGGTTAGCCAGATTTTGGTTAAAACTGAAGAAGATTTAAACAAAGTGAAAGAAAAACTTGATAAAGGCGAAGATTTTGCTAAAATCGCTTCTGAAATGTCTGCCGATAAAACATCAAGAAAAGCTGGGGGTGATATCGGTTTTATCAAGAGAGGGGAACTGTCTCAAGATATAGAGAGAGTTATTTTCTCCCTGAAAAAAGGGGAGATCAGTTCACCTCTAAAGGTTAACGATGGTTATCGCATCATAAAGATTACTGATATGAAAGGTAGTATCATAGAATTCGAAAAAGTAAAAGGGCTAATAAATCAAAGATTGATTGCCGAAAAGCAGAAGGAGAGCTTCGATAAATTAATTGAGAAGATAAAGAAGAATTATAAAATCGAAATCAACAAAGATGAAATCTCAAAAATCGCATCAGCTTCTAATCGATAATAAAAATTCTTTTTTCTATTTGCCTATGCAAAACTCGCTAAAAATCTTATCTATAATTTCGTCGTTAATAGTATCCCCGGTAATTTCCCCAATAAAACTGTGAGCTTCTCGTAAAACAACTGCTATGATTTCAGAGGGTTCTGTACTCTGCAATAATGTCTCCGCTTCATCTAAAGATTTTAAAGCTTTTTCAAGGGAATTTCTGTGTCTAATATTTGAGATTAAGAGACCACAGTCTACCTCCTTCAAACCCCCCGATGTGCAAAGTGAATATATAATATCTTTAAGTTCCTCAATCCCTAAACCATATAAAGCAGAAACCTTAACAAAACTTACTTCGCCTGTTAACAGAGAGGAAAGGTTAAATTGAGGACTTTCTATATCTACTTTATTGATTACTATTATAGTTCTTCTGTCTTTGACAGCATTAAAGATTTCCAGATCAATCTCCTCTAATGGCATACTACAATCGAAGACAGCGATAACTATATCAGAATTTTCTATCGCTTTAAGACTCCTCTTAACTCCTTCCCTCTCAGCAAGATCTTGAGATTCTCTAATGCCTGCAGTATCCATAATCCTTAAGGGAAGCCCCTTAATGCTAATGTAGTCTTCTATAATATCTCTTGTAGTTCCAGGGAAGGGAGTAACTATCGCTCTATCCTTCTTTAGTAAAGAATTAAGTAAGGAAGATTTCCCCACATTAGGCTTACCCACTATGGCAGCAACAACACCTTCTTTATATAATCTCCCCTCTTCAAAACTATCAATGAGTTTCTGTAAAAGCATCTTTTGCTCTCTTATTTCACCAATAAATTTCTCATAACTGTCTATTTCTATCTCATCTTCTGGGAAATCGATGGATGCTTCAATGTGGGCAATTATCTTAGCAATCTTGTCTCTTACCCCTTTTAGCTGGATAGACAATCTACCCTCAAGCTGTTCAAAGGCTAATTTATTTGCTCTGTCAGTCCTGGATCTAATGATATCTAAAACTGCCTCTGCTTGAGCGAGGTCAATTCTTCCGTTCAAAAAAGCTCTTTTAGTAAACTCTCCTGGTTCAGCAAGCCTTGCACCACACTTTATAAGTAATGATAGTACCTGAGTGAGAGGGAGAATTCCACCATGACAGTTAATTTCAACAATGTCTTCTCTCGTATAAGTCTTTGGTGACCTCATAACTGTGCAAAGAACTTCATCGACTCTGGTATTATTTTCTGGGTCTATTATATAACCGTGAATAATACTATGTGTTCGAAGGTCAGACAACCTTTTTTTAGAAGAAGATACGAAGACTTTATCGGCGATGGAGATAGAATCTTTACCACTCAACCTAACGATTCCGATACCTCCTTCGCCGAGAGGTGTTGAGATTGCTACAATTGTATCGTCTACCATAGTACTGCCCGTTTTTAATTATAACATTACCAAATTGACTGAGAAATTTACGAATTTTTAAAACTTCTTCAGAAAAAAGATTTTACGTAAAAACAACCCTTCTAAAGAAGGAAACTTATCATGGTCTATAGAAGTAAGAAATAGATCGAAAAAGTCTTAGCAAGTACAGATTTGAAAGCAAAGCGCTAAGATGGCGAGATATAAAATGGGGGTGAAGGACGGATATTAACATAGATGCCACCTTAGTAGCGGAGTAATAAAAATATCTCCCTCTTTAAAAGTAAAATTTTTAATTGCATGTTAAAAAATTATTTTGTAATATTTAATCACTATGAGAACTGAAGACTATAAAGAGATACTAATTTTTGTAGCTGGATCAACACCCCAAATAATCACTGAGACAATTTATGCCCTTGCTCAAAAAAACCCACCTATAATACCTCACAAATTTTATTTCATTACCACATCAGTTGGAAAAAAGCTAATAAAGAAAACCCTTTTAGAAAAAGGTATCCTAAAAGAGCTTTCTAAAGAACTTGGACTACTACTGCCTGAAATACAAAATGATTCATTCATTATTGCTAAAAATGAAGAAGGGATAGAGATCGACGATATTAGAACCAAAAAAGAAAATGAAATTATAGGAGATTTGATAACCTCTTTTATAAGGGAACAAGCCCAAGACCCCAAAAACCGCCTCCATTGCTCTTTGGCAGGAGGTAGAAAGACAATGAGCTTTTATATCGGCTCGGCACTTCAGCTTTTTGGTAGAGCTTGGGATAAACTCTACCATGTCCTTGTAAGCCCTGAGTTTGAGTCTAACCCCAATTTTTTCTATAAACCAAAAAAAGACATTTTAATCGAATGTAGGATGCCCGATGGTTCTACAAAAGAGCTCAACACAAAGGACGCCGAGATCAGCCTCGTTGAGCTCCCCTTTATAAGGCTAAGAGACAAAATCCCCTTTCATAAAAAGGGCTTCAAAGAGCTTGTTGAGGAAGGTCAAAAGGAGATAGATACAGCTACTATGCAGCCACACCTCAAAATTAACCTTGCAGAAAGAACAATTACAATTGGTGATATAGTAATTGAGAATATATCCCCTATGCTACTTTTCATATACACAGTTTTTTTAAGAAAGAAAACAGATGGATGTAAGCATAACTCAAGAATCTACTGTCTTGACTGCACAGACTGTTTTGATAATGTTTACGAGGTACTCTCAAAAAATGTCCTACAGGAATTTGCCTCTGATCACAAAAAGATCTACGAAGGAAGACCCTCAAAAACACAGGAATTTCTTGACAGATATAAAGAGGGAATACCTTCAGAAAAGATTAGATCTTATATGAGCAAGATAAGAAATAAACTCAAAGAAAAATTGGATGAGACTCTTTTGCCCTATTACACAATATCTTCAATAAGACAATACGGTAGCAGTATATACGGCGTTAAAGTTGAAAAGGGAAAGATAAGTATAGAATAAGCCTTTTTGACAATATACATACAAACATTTTATGTTATAACTAAACTTAATGAGTTGTAGAAATAAAAGAGAGGTTATAACATGTCAATAGTCAAGGCAACAGGAAAAGGTCAAGTAGTAATTCCTATTTATTTGAGAAAAAAATACAATATTAAAAAGGGAAGCAAAGTCAATATATATGAAGGTGAGGGGGGTGTTATCATCATAAAACCACTTCCCGATGAACCAATTGAAGCCACCAGAGGGATCCTTAAAGGAAAGACATCTCTAACTGAAGCATTGCTCAAAGACAGGAAAGAGGAGGCAGAGCGTGGATGATGCTTATGTGC
>JAOAEO010000059.1 GCA_026416735.1 Thermodesulfovibrionales bacterium | reverse complement strand
GTTAAGGAGATCGGCAAAATTACGCTCGAGATGACCAAATTGAAGTCAGTCCCTGCTGATATTGTTGAAGAACTTTTAAATGAGATTTTAAAGGTTACCTCTGGTAGCACGGTCAATCTTGGGGGAGAGGATTATGTTAAAAGGATTCTTTATAAAGGGCTTGGTGAAGAGGGTGCATCAAAGATTTTGGAGATAGCCTCAAAGGAGAGCCCCTTAGAAGAGCTAAAGTGGGTGGACCCCAAGACACTCGTCAGTTTTTTGTCATCTGAACATCCACAGACGATAGCCTTAATAATGTGTCTTCTTGAACCAGCTCAGGCTGCAGAGGTTTTATCAGCCTTACCTGACCGATTAAAGGCTGATGTAGCAATCAGAATGGCTACCACTGAACGCATTCCAGATGCCGCTCTTGAAGAGATTAAAGATGTTTTACGCGGACAACTGGATTTGAGCAAAGGTAAAGCTAAAAAATTAGGTGGTATAAAAGCAGTTGCAGAAATACTTAATCTTTGTGACAAGTCTACTGAGAAATCAGTTCTTGAGAACATAGAGGAGCAGAATTTAGAATTGGCAGATTCTATTAGGCAGTTGATGTTTGTCTTTGAAGATATAGTGACCATTGATAATAGGGGAATTCAGATGATTCTTAAGGAGGTGACGACAGAAGATTTAGCGATTGCTTTGAAAACTGCTTCTGAGGAGTTGAAAAATAAGATTTTCAGCAATATGTCACAGAGGGCAGCCGTAATTCTTAGAGAAGAGATGCAAGCCAAGGGGCCAGTAAGAATCTCCGATGTCGAGAAGGCTCAAATGAATATTGTCAATATAGTCAGGAAATTAGAAGCAGAAGGCAAGATTATTATTGCAAAGAGGGGCGGTGAGGAGCTTGTTTAAAAAAAAGTCGAACACAATCAAAGTTATTCCTTATCTTATGAAAGAATTTAATGGTGCTGAGGATATCCCCAATGTTGAGGTGCCCAAGAAAGAAAAGGACTCTGTTGATATAAACTTTCTTGAAAGAATTCAAGAGTTAGAGAGGGAGGCATATGAGAAAGGTTTCGAATCGGGTCAAAAAGCTGGCTTTGAGATGGGAGAGAAAAAGGCATTAATACTTATCGAAAGACTTGAAAAAGCAATAAATGACTTTGAAGAACTTAAGAAAAAGCAGTTGTTAAGACTTGAAAAAGAGATACTCAATTTTTCAATAGCATTAGCCAAAAAGATACTTTTACAAGAAATAACTCAGAATCCTGATATTTTAGCCAACATAGTTAAAGAAGCATTAGGGAGGTTTCAACGAACTGAGCAAATCAAGATAAGGATGCACCCCTCTCTACAACCAATTTTTTACAAAAATAGAGACGCTCTAATGAATGAAGGCCATCAAATCTCATTAGAGATTGACTCAAAACTACCTCTATATGGTGTTGAAATAGTAGGTGCAGAAGAAATAGTAATAACAGACGTTGAAGAACAGTTTAAAAATCTATTAGAAGATATCGGCTTAAAAGGTGAATAACTTAGATTTATCTAAATATATTCAGGCAGTCGAAGATTCAGAACCTCTCAGGAGTTATGGTATGGTCACTGATATTACAGGGGTTATTATAAAGGCAAGTGGATTAAAGACAAGCATTGGTGAATCTTGCAGAATATACTCCGATGATAATGCTATTGAAGCAGAGGTTGTTGGATTTAAGGAAGGGAAAACTTTACTTATGGGTATAGGAGACCTTAGTGGCATAAAACCAGGCAGTAGAGTTTTTGCTATAGGGAAAAGGGCTTCAATTAAAGTCTCTGAAGATCTTATTGGTAGAGTTATTAATCATAGAGGAGAACCTCTCGATGATAAAGGGAAAATTATAGGCATCGATTATCCTATATTTTCCCATGTCCCCCATCCACTTAAAAGGCAAAGAATTACTGAGCCACTGGATTTAGGTATCAGAGTTTTAAATGGTCTTTTCACTTGTGGTAAAGGGCAGAGATTGGGTATTTTAGCTGGTTCCGGAATCGGAAAGAGCGTCTTGATCGGTATGATAGCAAGATATACAGAGGCTTCTGTGAATGTGATTGCTTTGATCGGCGAGAGGGGTAGGGAGGTTAGAGAGTTTATAGAGAAAGATCTCGGCAAAGAAGGCATTGAAAAATCCGTTTTAGTAGTTGCAACCTCTGATCAACCTCCTTTATCAAAAATAAGAGCAGCACTCGTGGCTACTGCAATCGCTGAATATTTTCGCGATAGGGGTAGGGATGTCTTACTATTAATGGATTCTATAACTCGCATAGCTCAAGCTCAACGGGAGATTGGTCTCGCAGTAGGTGAGCCCCCTACTTCGAAGGGTTATACTCCATCAGTTTTTACTTTATTGCCAAAATTACTTGAGAGAGTTGGAACCTCTGAAGGTAGCGGCAGCATAACTGGTATATATACTGTCTTGGTTGAAGGTGATGATTTATCAGATCCTATTGCTGACGCGGTTAGAGCGGTATTTGATGGGCATATTGTACTATCAAGAGAGCTTGCGATGGAGAATATTTATCCAGCTATAGATGTCTTACAGAGTATAAGTAGGGTAATGCCTGATATCGTTGATTCAAAACATAGAGAATACGCATCGAAGTTTATTGAAACTTATGCTTTATATAAAAAATTCGAAGATATGATTAATTTAGGAGCCTATAAAGAGGGATCTAATTCTAAGGTCGATTTGTCCATTAAATATATCGACAAGCTTAAGGCTTATATAAAACAAGGGATTGAGGATAGGCGGGATTTTGCAGATAGCATACAAGGTCTATATTTAATTTTCGAGAGAGAATAAAACTTTCCATGTTGAGCAAGAGGATATCAAAGTTACTCCAATTAAAAGAATATACAAAAGATATCTGCGAAGCAGAATTAAAGAAAGCTTTATCATCATTAGATATGGAGAAAAAGAGGCTTCTATCAATTGAAAAGGAAATAGAAGAGACCATAAAAAGGTATGATAAATGTCAACAGGAAGGTTTATTTAATATTCAAGATCTTGAGTTCTTAATAGACTATCTTTTTTCTCTAAACGAGAAAGCTAAAAAACAGAAGAGAGTTATAGATCGCTTAGCTATCGATGTCCAAAAAAAGACAGAAAAACTCTTGGAGGCACACAAAGAAAAGCAGATGGTCGAAATAATGTACGATAAATTAATCAAAGAAGAAAATAAAAGCTCTGAAAAGCATGAACAAAAAGAGCAAGATTTAAATTTCCTTTACAATAAAAGTAGATTATAGAGTTTTTAAGTTTGATTTTCTATTGATTGCCTTTAATTAAAAAACTTCTATACATTGAAAACGTGAATAAAAGAGTGTGTAGATTCAAATCATTTGTTGTTATAAGGATTTACTGCAATCACCATAAAGGCTTTACCGTCTTTGGGTTGAAGTCCATCTTTTTTATCTCTTTTTTAGTTTTTACTATTTCTTTATTTTATATAGAGACATACGCTTTTGATGAAATTCTTAAATTAATTGAAAAAAAACAAGTTGAACTAAAAGACAAAGAGTTATTCCTAAAGCAGGAAGAAAAAAGGCTTGAAACTCTAAAAAAAGATGTTGATGAAAGAATTGAAAAATACTCAAGAATACTTCTTCAGATTGAAAACTTATTGAAAAAGATTGAAGAGATAAAAGAACAAAACTTTGAACATATTGTCAAAACCTATGAAGCTATGCCTCCAGAAGAGGCTGCTCAAAGATTATCATCTCTTGAAGAAGAATTGATAGTAAGAATACTTCTTCGGATGAAACCTAAAAAAGTAGCAGCTATAATGGCTTTTATGGATGTAAAAAAAGCAGCAACACTTACTCAAGCCATGGACAATGTAGTGAAAAAATTTCCTATCAAGTGAAAACTTTCCCATTTAACCTATCAAAGAGTATTTCTTAACCTTTTCTTTTACCACTGCAAAATTTTGTCTTTAAACTCTCTCAGCAAATTTTTAATTCAATAAAACTTTGTTTAGAATTGGCACAGATATTGACTGTAGCTTTGTATGGATGTACCAATAATTCTAAATGGTTTAACTGACAAAGGCAGTTTATATTTTTATAAGAATTACCTTGATCAACAGGAGGGCTTATTCGACAGAATCTTTAATTTGATATATTCAGGCATTCAAAATGGGATCGATAATATTTTATCTATAAAAGACATAAGGCAAAATGGGGACGCTCAATTTACAGAGGACACAAAAGAAAAAGAGTTTAAAGGAAAAAATCTTTTCCCTTTCTTTTGTGGACAAATCATTGGACAGAATGACAGTGTTATTATAGATGAAAGTACTAACATGGTACGTAAGTCCTCTCTTTGGAATTCTGTAACTTTTCATAAAGACTTTTGCAAAAATACCTTAATACAGGGGCTAATTGGAAATCATGCTTACAGTGAGAATGATATCGACATTTTTGATATGCATAAAGAATTTAAAGTAACGACTTTAAAAGAGCATCCAGAGTATAGAATAGATGGGTCAATATTTAACAATATAAAGGGCTATGAAGCTTCTAAATTTAAGGCTTTGACAGAACATTTTTTTCGGCTTGAGACGCAGAAGTCTTTTATTATGAAAGGTGGAGAGGAAAAATTGAGAAACTTATTCAGCGACAAAGAAAGTTTCGGTAGAAGTAATATAGATGAGCAATTGTTTCTCAACGAAGATATGAAATCCCCCCATTTCATATTGACTGGCGATGTAAAAGAACAAGCTACAAAGCCATTGAAGGCTTTTATAGGGGCTTTTGGTGAGAGATTTCCTGAAGAGGTTTTAAAGATAGTAGCAGATAATGTAGGCAAGGAGTTATTGTCAAAAGGAGTTGATAGTAGTTCTTCATCGATACCGATAAATAACAGATGGGTTATACAAACTTTGAGGGAGTCTTTGAAGGCTTTTATAGGGGCTTTTGGTGAGAGATTTCCTGAAGAGGTTTTAAAGATAGTAGCTGATAGTGAGGTAATATCGGCATTAAAGGGTGAAATAAATCATACACCCCAATTGTTCGAACAAAAAAGTACCTTAACAGAAGATAGACAAGGAGTGCAAAAAAGCACCTTAAATAACGAAAATAGTTTAAATAGTGCGAATAAATATACCCCAACGGCTAATAAATTTAATACCCCTTATTTTATCATGCCACAAAATAAGTCTTTTGATAAATTACTCGATATTTCACCAGAAAAGTACACATCTGTTGCTCCTTCAACTCAAGGTTCTAAAATTGACGATTTTGTCATACAGAAAGAAAATCACCTTTTTAAAGATATTTCTTTAACAGAAACATTAAAAGTTTTTTTTGAAGCTACAGGTGAAGCTTTTACTGAAGAGATTTTAACCCAGTTAGGTAATCTAAAGACAGATATAATAGATTTTATTGAAAATAGTATCCACTTTATTAAAGCAAATGATTCTGTAATTAAAATCAAAGTTAGCAAAGAAGAGTTAGGGCTGATGGATATAGAGGTTTGCGTTGATAGTGGACTGATAAACACTACCATTATAGCTTCAGAGTCAACAACCAAGCTTTTTTTAGAAAACAACCTCACAAATATTCTTAATTATCTCTTGAAAGAAGGCCTAAATATAGGGAAGTTCTCTGTGTTCTTAGGTGATAAAAGAGGTAATGGTAGTGGCAGCAATGATAGTAAAAATAACGATATAGTTCAAGTATTAAAGGATTTCAATTCCATAGTGACTTCACAACAAACCAGTTTAATTAATATCTTTGTTTAAAGAGGAGCATTAAACATGACAGTGTTACCAATAGACCACCAAACAATGAATCAGAAAGATGAAATAGTTAAAAAGAATCCCCTTAAAGATGAGTTTTTAAAATTATTAACTTTTCAATTAAGATACCAAAACCCTTTAAATCCTCTTAATAACAGTGAATTTACAACTCAGCTCGCCTTATTAAGCTCTCTCGATGCACTTAATAATATGGTTTTACAAATGAATGACCTGCTTCTCTTTCAAAATTCAATCCAAAATACTTTAACACTCAATCTTATTGGTAGAACCGTTAAGTTTTCAGGTAACAAGTTTGAGTTAAAGGAAGGCAAGGGAGAATTGAGTTATACTCTTTCTTCTAATGCTCAGAAGGTAACAATTTCTGTCTTTGATTCTTCGGGGAAGCTTGTTAAAAAAATTGAAGCAGGACCACAAAATGCTGGAACGTGTAATTATGTATGGGATGGTAAAGATACACAAGGGAATCAAATGCCTGAAGGAACTTATTCTTTTAAAGTTGAGGCAATAGATGCCTCTGGTAAACAAGTTGAAGTCACTACTACCTCAAAGGGAATCGTTACTGGAGTTACCTTTGAAAACGCTATTACCTATATCATAGTTGACGGAAAGATAAGATTAAAACTTAATGAAATATTAGAAATTACATAGGGAGGTTAAAAATGATAACATCATTATATACTGCTGTAAGTGGAATAAGTGCAAATGGAACAGCACTTACTGTTATTGGAGACAATATAGCTAATATTAATACTGTTGGTTTTAAAGGAAGTAGGGTTGCCTTTGGGGATATTTTGAGTCAAACCCTTGCAGGTGGATCATCTCAAATTGGAAGGGGCGTTATTGTCACAGATGTATCACCTCTTTTTTCTCAAGGGTCCTTTCAGACGTCAGCTAGTGTTCTCGATATGGCTATTGACGGTGATGGCTTTTTCATTGTGAAAGATAGTTTTGGCGCTAAATATTATACGAGGTCAGGACAGTTTTCTCTAAATAAAGATGGATATGTAGTTAATCCGGAGGGGTTAATCTTACAAGGATATTTAGCTGATGCTTCAGGAAAGATATTGGGTGAGATAAATGATTTAAATTTAGGAACTACTCAGAGCCCTCCTAAAATGACAGCAAATGCTAAGGTAGCTGTTAATCTTGATGCTACTGCAACTACTCCATCAGAACCTTTCACCCTCGACGGTAATGGTGATGGCAATGATGATGATCCTGCTAATTATAATTCTTCCACTACTATCACTGTATATGACTCACAGGGAGGAGCTCATACTGTGACATTATATTTTGTTAAAACTGGAGCCAATACCTGGGAAGTGCACTATGTATATGCAAATCCCGACACTACGAGTTCTGATAAATTAATAGAAGCTGGCACTCAAACCCTTGTCTTTGATGAAAATGGAAAACTTGTCGATGATAATGATGATACACCCATACAATTTAATTTTGGCGGATCCGTAGTCCAACCTCAAGAGATCACCTTTGATTTCGGTACAGGCACTGATGAAGACCCCCCAGGAAGTGGATTAGATGGGACTACACAGTTTGCATCTCCTTTCTCAGTTTTAAGCATTAGTCAGGATGGTTATGCTGCTGGATCCTTAAAGACAGTCACTATCTCTGAAGATGGTATTATAACTGGTATTTTCACTAATGGTCAGACAAGAATACTTGGACAAATTGCTCTTGCAAGATTTGTTGCTTCAACAGGTTTACTTAAAATGGGAAGGAATCTCTTTGCAGAGACCCACGAGTCTGGGCAACCAATAGTAGGTAACCCTACGACTTCTGGTTTGGGTAGAGTTCTTTCTAATACCCTCGAACTAAGTAATGTCGATCTAGCTGAGGAATTTATAAAGATGATCTCTGCACAAAGAGGATTCCAAGCTAATTCGAGGGTAGTATCAGCAGTAGATGATTTAATGCAAGAGCTGGTTAATATGAAGAGGTAAGATAATCAATTTTCTGTTTATAGAGAAAGTAAAAAATCTTTTTAATTGTGGATTTTAGAAAGGGGAGAGAATTTTGCCATGTCAGATTTTGGTAAATTTATTCAGATTTAAATTAAATTCGGGAGAAAATAATTTCTCTTTTTGTTCTACAATCTTTTTATCTATATTAAAATTAGTGAAATACTCTAAGCCAATCACGGACCTTAGAATAGAGAAAAATCCTTTGAGTAGTATTTTCAAAAAATAAAACCCCTATTTTACCGTTAAAAAGCAGAATAGAGAGGCATTTTTTAATGAGCTTCATGCTCTTCTTATTTCAGTAAATATCAGGGATAGAGCTATATAAGTGAGATAAAAGTTTCATTAAAAACGACTAAAGCAAGTATTAAATGAGAGCAATTATATAAAGCTTGAGATTGAGAGAGATAGATATATATGGATAAAACTTTTAGAGGTCTTAAGATAAATATCTAAAGTCTGAACTACGAAAGTTATTACTAAAATAATATCAAAGCAAGGATACAGTGAATTGTTAAACCTTTGCCAGTCAAAAAGAATTTTCAAGCACTGTAGTGATAATAAAGATTCTCTCTTTTGTCTAAAAACTTATTGTTTTTAAATTAGCTTTGAAAATTAAATGATAGAATTAAAAGGGTAAATGAAATTTTACACTGAGTCTTTGATAATCTCTATGCTTTATAGTTTATGGTTAAAGGCAATAATTTTTTCACTCCACTCTTGAGCTTTATATAATATTTCTTCTTCGTCGATAAATAGATGCCGTCTATTTTTCATAATTAACTTACCATCGATCATCACTTCCTCAACGTCAGAAGCCATAGCAGCGTAGACTAACTGGGAATATATGTCATATAGAGGTAAGAGATGAGGTTTTTTAAGATTAATCGAAATGATATCAGCATGTTTGCCAACTTCGATGCTTCCAGACCTGTTACCTAGACCTAAAACTTCTGCACCCCACCTTGTAGCCATTAGAAGAACAGTACGGGCATCTAAGACTGTGGGGTCTTTAGCAAGAGCTTTATGCACTTTGGCAGTGGTCGATATCTCACTTAAAATATTCAGATCGTTATTACTAGCAGCGCCATCAGTTCCTAAGGTAACCTTTACTCCTTCTGATAGCATAGTAGCTACTGGTGCAAAACCAGAAGCTAGTTTTAAATTGCTTTCCATACAATGGGACACACCTACTCTCCTTTCAGCCAATATTTCAATTTCATTATCATCAAGCCATACACAATGTGCAGCAATAACAGTTTCATCTAAAAACCCAATCGATTTAAGATGTTCTACAGGTTTTAAATTATAGCTGTCTCTTATACACATCT
>JAOAEO010000058.1 GCA_026416735.1 Thermodesulfovibrionales bacterium | reverse complement strand
ATATTATAGAAAAGGGTTATACAATTGTATATAATCCACAGTCTGTAGTCTATCATTCCCATAAATACTCTTTGTTACAAGTTTTTAGACGTTTTTTCGATACGGGTGTATCATTGAAAGACTTAGGCTTAAGCACAGGTAACTTTAAAGAAGGTTTAGAAATTTTATTTAAGCAAATCCGATACTGTCTGAAAGAACTGGGAATGATTAATTTTTTGTTATTTTTACCATATTTAATATCTTATGAATTTATGAGATTCGCTGGTTATCTGTTAGGGCAAAACTATAAAAGATTGCCAAATTCTTTGGTGATTAAGTTTTCTCATCATAAATATTATTGGGATAAAAAGATATCACAGAATAGTAAAATCTGATTTGGTTTATCACTATGAAAATATGTCTTACCACTTCAATCTTTTACAACCTTCAAACTTCAGAAGGCATAACTCTTTAGTTCAATAATACCTCACATCAATCTTTCCATTCTGTAGGCTAATTATTATTCATTTCAGCTTTCACTATAGGAAATCGCATTTAGCACTAAAGTTTTTGTTTGCTTTCATTATAGTACCACAGCTTGTATTATTCCACAGCTTGAACAATCCTCACTTGAGCTTGCAAAGGTTGAGCTTACACCTTAACTTGCTATGAGGGTTACATTTATGTTTTCAGCATGTTGCTTTTAGCAATCAGAACCGCAGTCTATGCTTGCTGGATTGCTTGTTACTTTGCCACTGCCTATGCTTAATTATGGTTATTTGGAGAGCTCTCTGCGAACCCCAAAAGGTTATCTGAGAAGGTATGTTTTTTTGTCTGTATTTGTAGCATCTCCAAGTTGGCTATAATGAATTCTAACCTAATGATAAATACATGATAAAAGTTTAGAACTATAGATGTATGTAATAGAGAGAGCCTTCAAAGAATTAAGAAGAACAAATCTTAGGAGTTGTTTCAATAATGATCAAAACATTGAAGGAAATTTTTTGGGGGATGCTGAGTCATTTGTATGGATAGCGGGGAAAGAAACCCTTAAAAGAATTTACACATAAAATTGGCACTACCCCAGCCTAAGTAAATATTTAAAAAAGTAGCTAAATTACTATAAAATAATAGGAATTAAATTTAAAGTAACTTAATTGAAAAACTTGTGGTTTCATTATAGTTATATCTAAATTCTAAAGATATTAAAAAAGTTAAGATGAAAGAACTTCTTATGCATACTTGCTGTTCCAATTGCACTATCTATCCATATTTATTTTTTAAAGACAGAGGTATAGATGTAAAATGTTTTTGGTATAATCCCAATATCCATCCATACGTAGAATATAAGCAGAGGTTAGACTCTATGAAAAGTCTCGAAAGCCTTTGGAGTCTCAATATCGAATATATCGATCATTATGGACTTATAGAATTCATTAGAAATACCACCTATAATGGAGTTGATAGATGTGAATATTGCTATAGAATTAGACTGCAAGAAACAGCTAAAAAAGCTTCTGAGCTTTCTATAGAAGCTTTTACTACCTCTTTGCTTGTAAGTCCCTTTCAAAAATTTGATATGATAATAGATATAGGGAAGGAAATAGAAAATAAATATTCGGTGGTCTTTTACTTTGAGGATTTAAGAAAGGGCTTCGATAAAGGGCAGAAAATCTCAAAGGAACTCGGCTTATATCAGCAAAGATATTGCGGCTGCATATATTCTGAGATGGAAAGATTTAAAAAAAAGAGTCATAAGACATGAACGGCTTAGAAAATTTTGGGAAAATTTTAATTATTGGTGGTCTGATAATAATAGCTATTGGAGCTTTATTGATGTTATCTGGTAAAATATCTTGGTTAGGACGTCTTCCGGGTGATATTATTATACAGAAAAAAAATTTCACCTTTTATTTTCCCCTTGCTACGAGTATACTCATAAGTATCTTTTTAACTTTAATCCTATGGCTCTTTTTCAAAAGATGATTGTTTTAGAAAAAAACAAATTTCTATTTCTAAAGGGCCTGTGGACGATTTTCATTCTTTCCTTTGTCATGAGTATATTTATATCTTCCAAAGTAGATGCTGAAGAAACAATAAGGGTCTTAATTGTTGAACCAACAAATCCTTTTTTACCAGATGAAAATGAAAACCTTCAAAAATTAGGTGTTCAGAGGGGTGAAATTACCCTTCAGGGTAAAAAATATTCTGGGTTATTAGAGATATGGAAGGGCAAAAAAGGACTATATGTTATAAATGAGTTACCTTTGGAAGAGTATTTAAAGGGCGTTGTTGCTGGAGAGATGGGTTCTAACTGGGAATTGGAAGCACTAAAGGCTCAAGCTGTTGCTGCAAGAACCTATGCAATGTATCAAAAGTTAAAGAATTCTAAGAACTCACTGTTTCATCTTACCTCTTCCGTCTTACATCAAGTTTACAGGGGTGACACAATTAAAGAAAATATAGTAAAGGCTGTTGAAGCTACAAAGGGTGAGATCCTAACTTACGAAGGAGCACCAATCTTGGCACTTTATCATTCTACAAGTGCTGATATGACAGAGGAATGCTTCGAGGTTTTTGGCAAGAGTTTCCCTTATTTAAAACCTGTTCAAACGAACTCTGAACTATCTCCATTCTATATGTGGGAAAGACGAATATCGGTGATTGAAATTCAGAGAGTTCTTAAAACAGGAGAGATTAAAGAAATCAAAGCTCACTCTCAGACTGTTACAGGACGAGTAAAGGATCTAAAAATTTCGACAAATACTAATGAACTCCTTTATCCAGCAAAAGATTTAAGAAAAGATCTTGGGTGGGATAAACTTCCAAGTACTCACATAACCGGGATTGATAGAGATGGTGATTACTTTTTGTTTCAAGGTAAAGGTTATGGTCATGGAGTAGGTATGTGCCAATGGTCAGCCCTCCAAATGGCAAAAGATGGTAAGACCTATAAAGAGATACTTGCAAAGTTTTATCCAGGAGCTCTTTTACAATCCAGTCAATCTAATGTTAATAGATGACTTTAACTTTAACCTTCCAAAGAACTTAATAGCTTCGCGACCTATCAAAGATAGAGATCATTCTAAACTTCTTGTTTTACATCGTGATGGCAAGATAGAGCATAGGTTTTTTTTTAACATTATAGAATATCTCAATTCTGGTGATCTACTTATTATAAATGATACAAAGGTTTTCCCCGCGAGAATTTCTGGGAAAAAGCCTTCTGGCGGCTGTTTAGATATTCTTTTGATAAAAAATGCTCATAGAGATAATATCTGGGAAGTTCTATATCGTGGCAAATACGAGGGGGAAATCCATCTATTCGACGACAGAAAGGGTTTTGTGTGGATTGAAAATAGTGAAGACACCTGCAAGAAAAAAAAATTTCTTAAATTTATTGATATTCATGCTGAAGAAATAAATCAATTAATATGGCAGTATGGTAATATGCCTTTGCCAAAATATGTAGGAAGAGCACCAGATAGAGAGGATATTTATTCATATCAAACTGTATATGCTAAAAAGGTAGGCTCTATAGCTGCACCAACTGCAGGATTACATTTTACAGAATCTCTTCTGAAAAACATAGAACAAAAGGGGGTTTTAATCAGAACCGTGACCCTCCATATTGGTGTAGGAACATTCAAACCTATAAGGGTAAAAACAATTCAAGAACATGAAATGGATGCAGAATTCTTTGAGATAGAAACTTCTCTGATAGAAGAGATTAAAAAGGTAAAAGATGGAGGAAAGAGAGTAGTAGCTGTTGGAACTACCTCTACGCGAGCGATTGAGGGATACTTAAGCGGTAATTATGTTAAATTTGATAATCTTTCAAAGGACCTTTCTGGCAAGGTCTGTGGTTATACTAATATTTTTATCTACCCAGGATATAAGTTCATCGGGGTTGAAGGCCTCATTACCAATTTCCATCTACCCCGTTCAACACCTCTCTTATTAGTCTGCGCCCTCGCTGGCAAGGATAGGATATTCAAAGCTTATGAGGAGGCTATCTCTTTGAATTATAGATTTTTCTCTTATGGTGATGCTATGCTTATTTTATAGGGGTAATTATTTAAAAAGGTATTGACTATAAAATTGTTAAAGGCGAAATTAATTTAGTGTATATCACCACGATTCGATTAAATTTTATTGCACTTTGTAATAATTTTAAACTTAATTAGGTGTAGATTAACTCGATAACTATGAACGATTTTATAGTAAAAGGTCATAAAGATTATATGAGAATGCCTATAGAGATATATATTTATAGTTATGATACATTTATAATTTAATATAAATACAGAAAACTTAGGGGGATTATACGAAGACTGTTGAGCTTGAACTTGATGAAACAAAGGAATATCCCTTTGTTCACGGCGGTTTTGATAAAACCTTCAAGATAATCGAAGATTTAATTGAAGTTGCTATAACTGTTAGAGGAAATAAACTAATCATACGAGGAACTACTGAAAGCGTCGATAAGGCTACTCAACTAATTCAAGAGATACGGGCAGTTAATAAAGATGGTTATATCTTGAAACCTGAGGATATAGCCTCTGCAGTTAAATCCCTATCTGAAGGTAAAGATATTTCCGTAAAGAGTCTTTTTTCTAGTAGCATTCCTGTTTACTCTAGAAAGAGGTTTATAATTCCCAAGACTGAAAATCAAAGATTGTACATAGAAGCAATTCAAAACTACGATATCGTATTTGGTATAGGCCCAGCTGGTACTGGTAAGACTTATCTTGCAATGGCTATGGCAATAAATGCACTGCTATCTAAACAGGTCTCAAGAATTGTCTTAGTAAGACCAGCCGTTGAGGCAGGAGAAAAACTTGGTTTTCTTCCAGGGGATATTGCTGAAAAGGTTAGCCCTTACCTTAGACCTCTATATGATGCTCTCTTTGATATGATGGAAATTGATAAAGCGAGTAAATTAATAGAGAGGGGGACCATCGAGATAGCTCCTTTAGCTTTTATGAGAGGAAGAACTTTAAATGATTCCTTTGTGATTCTTGATGAAGCTCAAAACACTACTACAGAACAGATGAAGATGTACCTAACAAGGCTTGGGTTCAGTTCTAAGACTGTAATAACAGGGGACATTACACAAATTGATCTTCCAATAGGTAAAAAATCTGGACTGGTGGAAGCTCTTAAAGTTCTAAAGGATATACAAGACATAAAGATTATCTATTTCACAGAACAAGATGTCGTCAGACATAAACTTGTTCAAGAAATTGTGAGAGCCTATGAGAGATATGAAAAACGGTCATCTGAAGAATAGTCTGTGGAAAATAAAAACCACTAAAGATTTTATAAAATCTTATACCCAAACTAATAAAGACGAAACTTACAAGGTTCTATCAATCATATTCTTTGGTTTAATATTGTCTTTGCTTATACAGGATATTTTCACCGTGAAAAGATTTATAGGAAGCTTTTTATTAATTTCCATAATCCTTTTTATATTTTATAAAGATGTGAAGCGATATAAACCTGCATACTCAAAAGATTTTAAAATGCTTTTGCTATTAGGGGTTCTAATGACGGCTACGATTATTTTCAGCCAGTTCTCCTTTTACATTAATGAGGCTATTTTAGCAGGACTGAATTTCCCTCAGGGTGACAGCTATGTTTATGGAGCACCTATACCTGTGGGTTCTATGCTTGTTACTTTGATATTTGATTTCCACACTGCCATTATCTTTTCTTTCATCATAAGCTTGATAGCAGGGATTTGGTTAAATGAACCATTCTTTTTAGTATATTCCTTTATTGGAAGCCTAACAGCAGCTTTCAGTGCTGTTCGGTGCAAAAAGAGGTCTTCTTTGGTCAAAGGGGGCTTATATATAAGCTTAGCGAATATCATAACGGTAACAATTATTTTTCTAATTAAAGAAGATTTTCTTTCACCAGTCAATATCTCGGCTCTCTTTTTTGCTGTTACCTCTGGAATCATTGTTGCAGCTATAGTTTTAATGGTTTTACCTCTTATTGAGTACTTATTTGGTGTTACGACCGATATAAGTCTTGTTGAATTATTAGATCTTGACCATCCATTAATGAGAAGTCTTATGATTAACGCACCAGGCACTTATCATCATAGCGTAATAGTAGCAAGTCTGGCTGGTGCTGCTGCTGAGGCTGTGGGTGCAAATCCCTTGTTGGCACGGGTAAGTGCCTATTATCACGATATTGGGAAAATCAAAATGCCTGAGTATTATATTGAAAATCAAACAAGCTCAGTAAGTAAACACGATAAATTAACTCCTCATATGAGTAGCATGATTATAATGTCTCATGTCAAAGAAGGAGTTGAATTAGCCCGACAATATAAATTGCCTCAATCTGTTATAAACATCTTACAACAGCACCACGGTACAAGCAGTATTACTTTCTTTTATCAAAAAGCTAAAGAGCAAGTCTCTGACTCTCCGCCTGCTATAGAGGATTATCGATATCATGGTCCAAAACCTCAAAGTAGAGTAGCTGCTCTTGTTATGATGGCTGATGCTGTTGAAGCTGCATCGAGATCTCTTATTGAACCAACACCTGCAAGAATTTCATCTCTTGTGGACAAAATAATTAACAATATTTTCCTCGATGGTCAAATAGATGAATGTGAGTTAACATTGAAGGATTTATCTGAAATAAAAAAGCGTTTTACCCACATTCTTACTATTATATTCCACAAAAGAATTGCATATCCAGATTTTACCGATAAAGATTTAACTCAAAAAAAGCAAAAGCCTTTATTTAGTACTTCAAATATTGGTCAATACAGTAAGGAGTCGGTAGCTGTTCCGTCTAAGAGTAATGGTAATATCGATTTCAAACAGACAAAAACTGATAAAGATAAACCCTCAGAAGATAAAGAGACTATTAAGGAAGGCACTTAATTTATCTCTATCTTTAGGTTTAGCAAGCCAATTAGGTAATGTCAAGGAGTTAGATAAAAATACTCCTATAGAAGTAAGCGTAGTATTTGTAAACGATAGAACTATCAAGAGATTAAATCTAATATATCGAAACACTAATAAAATTACCGATGTATTGTCTTTCCCTCAATTGCCTTCTATTCCATGTAAGCATCTATCTTTTAATAAAAAGGTGCCAATTTTTTTAGGGGATATCGTTATAAATGCTCATCAGGCAAAAAGACAGGCCCTTTGTAGTAGTTCAACATTTTATGGTGAGATTACTCGATTATTGATCCATGGACTACTCCATCTTCTCGGTTATGATCATGAGAAGAATAATTACCAGAAAAAGAAAATGTTTTTAGCAGAAGCTAAATTACTAAGTCTACTAAAAGTTTCTTAAAGCTTGCTTAGAACTCTTTCAATTGCCTTTTGCCTTTTGGATAATTTATGGGCATTACCCCTTTTATATTTAGGAGTTTTTTGGAATGAGACTTCCTTATTCTCTTCAACTACAATGATTTGACTATTATCATTCAATTTCTTTGTCAATAGATCATAAAAGATTTCTGATGAGACAGGTATTGCATTCTTAGACCAAGCATACTTTGCAATCTCCCTATCTGAAGATATTACTATCCATTGTTTTGTCATTTCAGAAATAATACTCTTTATAACTTCATCAGCTGTCTGCCCAATCTTAGTGAAGACTATTTTTATACCATCCCTATAAGAGATTCGTTCTATTTTATCACCATATCTATAAGCGTCAAAGACAACTGTTATATTAAAATTCTTGGTTTTATTGTAGTTAATTAGCATCTCCAATAAATTGTTTCGAGCCTTTTCGATGTCTTTATGAAAGATTCCAATAAGATTGTAACCGTCGATAATCAAGTGCATCATATCTGACCATGATAAATTTTATAAAGTAAGCCTCGATAAGCTTAAGTTTTTTAGCAAAAATTTTTTCTATCAATAAGTTTAACAATATTTTTGGACAAATTCTACAGATATTTTTAAATGAAGGAGTTTTATACTTTAAGTAATATAAACTGAAGCTAAAAGAAAAGCTAAAGGATTTACCTTTTGGTAGGAGTCTGTAGTGTTGTTCCTCCTCACAGATAGGAGATGCTCAATTCATTAAATAAAACAGGTAAGCTTTTTTGGAAAGCTCAAGCAGTTGAGTCTAAAGGAAATCTCTAATCCTTTAACTCCATCTTATGCTAATGAGCACAGAGCATGATAATTTATATAATAAAGGCATTCTATAGACTAATAAAAAGACGAGATTTTAGTTAAGGATAAGAAGGGATTTTCCTTTACGAACAAACTTTTAGTTTTGATGCTTTAGGGATAAAGCTTTACGCAAGTTTCTTTGAGATAAAGGGAGTAAAGGGTTTTTAAAGAGCTCTATGGGTAGAAGCAGTAGATATTATGTTAATTATGATTTTTTTCGGAAGACTTACAGAGGGAGAAATATTTCTATTGATGGGATAAAGCTTACTTTAGAGTTATTCAAGGCAGGCTTATATAGTTGATCTTGAAGCAACTCTATGGAGATGCAAGGGTATAATCTATATATTTTATAGACAATTCTTCAAGGCTATCTTTAAAGATGGGGTTAATTGGACAACATAAAATTAAAAAAGAAAAGAGTAACTTTATTTGGAAATGTAGATTTGCCTGTCTAAAAAGATTATTTTTATTCTAATTAAATCTGTCAATACAATTTTAGAAAATTATAGTCACTCTCTTTAAATTTTGGGATGAAAATGTATTTATTCAAGCTTTAATAATTCGAAATTATTGTTAAGGAGTTTGGACATCGGGGTCTTAAAATAAGCAATAGATAATAATTTTTAGTAGTTTAAGTAACGCCTTTTAGGCAACCAGAGTTTTATTGTCAATAGACCGATTAGGAACCCACCTATATGGGCAAACCACGCCACCCCTCCATGTTGTTCGAAGCCGAAACTTATCATACCGGATACTATCTGAAAAACTGCCCATAGTCCTATTACTACTATTGCTGGCAGCCTAACGATATGCCAGAAGAAGCCAAAAAAGAAGAGTGTATAGACCTTGGCTCGTGGATATAGTAATAGATAGGCACCTAAAACGCCTGAGACAGCGCCACTTGCGCCGATCATGGGCACAAAAGAATCGGCGTTAGTAAGGGCGTGTGAGTAAGCTGCAACAAATCCAGAGAATAAGTAAAAGATCAAAAATCTCAAATGTCCTAAAGAATCCTCTATATTATTACCGAAAATCCAAAGATATAACATGTTGCCACCTATATGGAGGAAGCCACCATGCAAGAACATAGAGGTGAAGATGGTTATGATAGGGTGGATTGGCTG
>JAOAEO010000057.1 GCA_026416735.1 Thermodesulfovibrionales bacterium | reverse complement strand
GAGATGTGTATAAGAGACAGCTTTTACATATTACTGTGTCTGATACTACATATCCTAATTCCTCGTATATGTTTTTCTTCTGTTTTTTATACCTCTCCTTTTACTATTCTTTGCCCAAAGACAATCTGGATTGTGATATATCCTTCCATCTTTGGAAAAAGAGTTTACGCCCTTTGATTATATCACCTATGGTCGCCTAAGATACTATCTGTAACTTTCTGTCCTTACAATATTCATCTAAAAGTGGCTTTAACTTTCTTTACTAAATCTTGGGTATCTTTCACTTACTGTATTTATAAAATTAGATTATCTCAAAGGGTATCTATGATTTCCTTATCCTCTTAAGGTGTGTACTTAAAGGCACTAATACCTCAAGTCTGCTCCACTTTTTTAATCTTTTTATATATTGCTGATTAGTTAGATTTCTATCAAATCCTAAATCCTCTATTGTAACCTTTTCTACATGCTTTTCATAAAGTTTGATAATCTTTCTTTAGCAATTTCACTTTTTGGGAATACTCTAAGGTTAGCTACCATACTTCGAAACCTCCTCCAGCCTCATATTCTACTTAGTATTGGGTATATCCTTTATAAGATTATCTATTAATCCCTAATGTCAGATATATGTCTTTTTGTTCCTTCTTTCCGATCTCTTTTGGGGCTTGTTATTTAAATTTACTCTCTTTTTGAAAAAGTTTATAATACTTACATCTTAAATACTAAATCATTACAATTTAGCTTGAAATGAAAGTAATAATTGTCGGTGCTGGTGAAGTAGGCTTTCAGATTGCTAAATATCTCTCTTATGAGAATGTAGAAGTCGTTTTAATTGACAGAGATAAGGAGAAGATCAAAAGAATTTTAGAGGAGTTAGATGTAGCCGTCATAGAGGGTGAAGGCAGTGATATTAAATCATTAAAAGATGCTGGAGCTGACTCAGCTGATATGTTGTTAGCCGTCACTAATAGTGATGAAACTAATATGATTGCTTGTCTCTTAGCAAAAGCTATGTTCAAAATACCTCGAAAGATAGCAAGAATAAGAAATCCTGATTATTTTAGGAATGAAAAACTTTTAGATAAGGAAAATCTCGATATAAACCCTGCAATTAATCCTGAATTAGAGGTTGCAATGGCTATTATTAGACTCCTTGAAGTTCCCAAAGCTATTGATGTAGAGGATTTTGAAGGAGGAATCATAAAAGTTGTAGGCGTAAAACTACAAGAAGGAAATCTTTTTATTGGAAAATCACTTAAAGACATCGGAAGAATTGCAGAAAAGAGATTCCTCATAGGGATGATAGAGCGAGATGATAAAGTCATTATACCTTCTGGTGACGATCTAATAAAAAGAGGGGATATTTTATATATTCCAGTTAAAAGGGAAGAATTATATGACATCCTTAGCATTTTAGGAGTCGAGACTGTTCCAGTAAGGAGCGTTATTATTGTTGGAGGGGGGAGGGTAGGAGCTCACATTGCCTCAGCTCTTGAATCGAAGATAGTCGTTAAAATAATAGAACAGGATGAAGAGAGATGTAAATTTCTCAGTAGAATTCTTAAAAGAACACTCATTTTACACGGAGATGGGGTGGACCAAAAACTTCTTATCGAAGAAAATATTAGTGATATGGAAGCTTTTTTAGCGGTCTCAAACAACGATGAACTGAATATTATGGCTTCACTTCTTGCCAAGAAACTGGGAGTCAAAAAAACAATAACCATTGTCAATAGAACAGATTATATCCCCTTAGCGAGGGAGCTTGGATTAGAGGTCGTATTAAGCCCTCGCCTTATAACTGCCAATACTATTCTTAAGTATGTCAGAAGAGGGGATGTTTTATCTTTAACCTCGATAGCAGATAGAAAAGCCGAAATATTGGAGACGAAGATAGGTGATCAATCAAAGATCCTCGGGAAACCTCTGAGCGAGATTAGAATGCCCCGTTCCTCTCTCATTGGAGCTATCATCAGAGATAATAAAGCAATAATCCCAACTGGTTCTGACAGGATATATAAAAATGATAGACTTGTAGTTTTCACTCTAAGGGAAGCCATTAAAAGTGTTGAAAGCTTTTTAAGTTGATGCCTTTTATGAACTTCGGGTTAATATTCAACATTCTAAGTAGCGCAATTATAATTATTGCTTTTTTCATGATCTTTCCTTTCTGCATATCCTTAATATATGGGCAACCAGATTTTACTATTTTCTTTGTCTCTTTCCTAATAACACTTTTTTCGGGAGGCTCCATTTATCTTTTAACCCGAAGATATAAAACACAAGAACTTAAGAAAAAAGAGGCTTTTTTATCCGTTACCCTCTCATGGTTGATTGTGGCTTTTTTTGGAGGAATTCCCTTTATGCTTAGTGGACAGTTTGAGTCCTTTACAGATGCATACTTTGAATCGATGGCAGGATTTACTACTACTGGGGCTTCAATTTTGAAAGATATTGAAAAGCTTCCTCTGGGTATATTGTTTTGGAGAAGCATGATTCAATGGATAGGTGGAATGGGAATTATAGTGTTTGCCCTTGCAATACTGCCAATGTTGGGTGCTGGTGGAATGCAACTTTTCAAGGCTGAAGTACCAGAAATTAGCGTTGAAAAACTCAAACCTCGCATAATAGATACAGCAAAGGCTTTATGGTTTATTTATGTCTTTTTGACTTTATTAAACATCATTCTTTTGTTTGTAGGCGGGATGGATATTTTCGATTCTATTTGCCATGCTTTTACTACATTAGCAACTGGTGGTTTTTCTACAAAAAATTCAAGCATAGGTTATTTCGATAATCCTTTAATACACTATATTACTGCTATCTTCATGTTTCTTGCTGGAATTAATTATACACTTTATTTTTGGATTTATAAAATGAAGTTTTCCTCGGTTCTAAAAAGTGACGAGCTAAGATTCTATATAGGTGTCAGTATAATTATCACTGTATTAATAGGATTAAATATCTCCGATAGTTATATGTCTGCTGAAGAATCATTTAGGCATGCGTTATTTCAGACTATTTCAGTAATGACTACCACTGGATATTCTTCAGTAGACTTTGGAAAATGGCATGTCTTTTCACAGATACTTTTGGTAGTTGCAATGTTATTTGGAGGTATGATTGGTTCTACTGCGGGGGGTATTAAACAGGTTAGAATACTCTTGATGCTTAAACATGCCTATAGAGAGATATACCAATTAATACATCCCCGCGCAGTTCTCACCTTAAGGCTTAATGATAAAATTCTCGATAAAGAGACCTTAGGAAGTATATGGGGATTTATCTTTCTATACTTGACTTTATGTGTAGTAGCTACCCTATGTCTTGCCTCCTTTGGTATCGATTTTATCACCTCTGCTACCTCTGTTATTTCAGCAGTTGGCAATGTTGGACCAGCCCTCGGACAGGCAGGTCCTGCAGAAAATTATTCTTTTATGCCTGTATCGGCAAAATGGATTCTTATTATCTGTATGCTAGCAGGAAGATTAGAGATTTATACATTTTTAATCTTATTCATCCCAGAATATTGGCGTAAGTAAGTTTATCTTTTTTAGATATTAATAAAAAACTTTACAAAAGATAAAAAAACGATCAAAATATTAAAGCTTAATTGCAAAAAGAAAAGGAACTCATTAGAAAAGGTCTTTTATATTTAGAAATTGATCCAAAAGATGAGTTAATAGATAGTTTTATTGTATTCCTTCAAGAGTTAAAAAGATGGAATCGAGTCTGCAACTTGACTAAAATTACAAAAAATGAGGATATCATCATTAAGCATTTTTTTGACTCACTTCTTTATCTTAGATTTATTCCACCCAGAGAGTGGGAAATATGTGATATTGGAAGCGGAGGAGGCTTCCCAGGAATCCCTATCGCCTTAGTACGAACTGAATCGCAAATTGCTCTTATAGAACCATCTTATAAAAAAACGACTTTTCTAAAACATGTTAGAAGAACACTTGCGTTGCACAACGTTAAAATTTACGATATAAGGGTAGAAGATATTAAAGGCCAGCTCTTTGACATAGCCACAGTGAGAGCTCTCTATAAAATTTATGAGTTGATCCCTAAGGTAGGGCACATTTTAAAACCTGGCGGTTTTTACATCCTTAATAAAGGACCAGCCTATGAAAAAGAATTAAAAGAGATACCACCAGGTTTGCATTATGAAGTAATCCAGATAGATCTACCCTTAACAAAAATTAAGAGGAATTTGATAAAGATTTATAAGTGACTTTTTAGTTTGTAAAAGTTATTACAATTAAAGTATTCTATATATAGAGAGCTATGTTGATAATCCCCGCCATAGATCTTAAAAATGGTTTTTGTGTAAGACTCCTTCAAGGGAAGAAAGAGGAAGTTACTACCTATTCAGATGACCCGGTTTCCATAGCTTTAAAATGGCAATCTTGTGGTGCTAAACTGCTTCACATAATCGATCTAGACGGAGCTTTTTCAGGTAGTCAGAAGAACTTTCAATCTATACTTAATATTCGTAAGGCTGTCGATATGTTGATTCAAGTGGGCGGCGGAATTAGAGACCTGCAAAGTATAGATTCTTTGATTTCATCGGGAGTTCATAGGGTGATATTAGGCACAGTAGCAATAGAAAACCCTAAGTTAGTCAAGGAGGCAGTAAAAAACTATCCTGGCCGTATACTGGTAAGTATTGATGCAAAGGATTCAAAAGTAGCAATCAGAGGGTGGGTTCAGTCTACAAAGGTTGAAGCTATCGAACTTGCATTGAGGATGCAAGATTATGGAGTGGCAGGCTTGGTCTATACCGATATCTCGAGGGATGGGATGCTTACCGGTCCCAATATTGAAGCTATACAAGAAATAGTGAATATTTCAGAAATACCTGTTATAGCCTCTGGGGGTGTATCATCCATTGATGATTTAAAAAAACTCTCAGAAATTACAAAACTTTGGGGTGTTATTATTGGGAAAGCCTTATATTCAGGCAAGATTAATCTAAAAGAGGCTGTTGACTTGATAACTTAAATTAATTTAAATAAATTATATATACTTTACGAATATAAAAATTAAAAAATAAATATAATATATTGGACATTTTAAGGTGCAGACAAAAAATCTCGAAAAAGTAGGAGAATATTTCCTTAGAAAGAATAAAATCACACAAGAGCAGTTAGAGCACGCTCTCTCTGTGGCTAAGGAGAAAAAAATAAAGATTGGTGAAAGTCTTCTTGAGCTTGGTTATATTACCAATAAAGATCTCACAGAAATGCTTCTTGATAGATTAAAGCCTCAAGAGTTGGGTAAAAGAAGGAAGCTGGGAGAGATTTTGCTTAGTGCAGGAAAAATAACGGAAGAACAATTAAAACATGCTCTCGAGATTCAGCAAGTCAAAAAACAACGTATTGGCGAGATTCTCATTAGTCTTGGGTACGTAACGAGAGAACAGATTACTGAAGCACTCGCCGAAAAACTTCAATTAGATATAGTTACTTGTTCGGATTATACTATAGATGATGAGCTCAAAAGGTTAGTACCAAAGGAAATGGCAAAGAAACATTCAGTCTTTCCTTTAGGTAAAAAGAATGGTGCACTAATCCTCGCTATGGCAGATCCTCTTAATTTAAATGCTATTAATGAAATTACCTTCTCAACTAGACATAAGATCATACCTGTTATCTCTTATGATTGGTCTATTGAATTGGCTATTGAAGGGAATTATGGTATTTCTCTCGAATCTGAGGATACCTCTGAAGAACATATTTCTTTTGGGGCATTGCAAGCAGAAATTTATGATCACAAAGATTTCGATATCAAGGAATATAAAGGTGATGATACAAGCATCAATGTTGAGACCCTCTATATGCAGAGCAATGCCCCTAAGATAGTTAAGCTCGTTGCCATGCTTTTAGCTGATGCAAATAAGAAGAGGGCAAGCGACATACATATTGAACCAAGAGCAAAATATGTTCAAGTTAGGTTTAGGATTGATGGTGAATTACAAAATATTTTTAAATACCCAAAGGAATTGCATGATGCTGTTGTTTCAAGAATCAAAATCATTTCTAAACTCGATATTACTAACAGAAGAACTTCTCAAGATGGCGGAGCGACTGTTATTTCGAGGGGGAAGACGATAGATCTCAGGATTTCTACTTTACCGATAGTTTATGGTGAGAAGGTCGTAATCAGATTACTTGATCAAAGTAGAGGGATAGTGCCTCTCGAAAAACTCGCAATGCCCGACTATATAGAGAAGGCTATAATTGAAATGTTTAAGCGTCCACAGGGGATGTTTTTCGTGACTGGACCTACTGGTAGTGGAAAAACTACCACTCTTTATGCTTGTCTGAATCATCTACGCTCTGAAACCAGAAATGTGATCTCCATAGAAAATCCTGTAGAGTATAAATTAGAGGGCATTTCCCAATCACAAGTAGATGAAGCTGTTGGCAGAACCTTTGCGAGCATACTTAGATCTGTTCTTCGACAAGATCCCGACATTATCATGGTTGGAGAAGTAAGAGATCTTGAAACTGCTGAAATAGCTATAAAAGGTGCTTTGACTGGTCTTCTGTTGCTGTCAACATGACATACTAATAATACCGTCGCTTCCATAACGAGATTGGTTGATATAGGGATACCAGCTTACTTAGTTGCTTCTGCCGTAACAGGAATACTATCTCAAAGATTGGTTAGAAGAATCTGTGACAATTGTAAAGTTGAGGTAGAGGTGTCAGAAGACATAAGAGCTTCTTTAGAAGGTTTTGGGATAGAAAGGATTGACAAATTTTATAGGGGAACTGGATGCCCTAAGTGCTTAAATACAGGATATTATGAAAGAATAGCTGTTTATGAGCTTTTACGTATGTCTAGTAATCTTAGAAAGGTTCTATCGAAGACAACAGATGAACAGGAGCTTCTGATTATAGCAAGAAAAGATGGTTTGAAGTTTCTCTATGAGGATGCATTAGATAAAGTTAAGGCAGGCCTTACAACTATCGAGGAAGTCATATCTAAGGTCCCCTTTGATTATTCTTTAAGAGAGATTTAGTCTATTTTAATTTAAATGGGATTTGTTGTTTTCTCCCCATGTTAGATTTTAATCCAAGCTATACCCCTTTAGTTCCGTATTTCGTAGGTTTAAAAAACTCGCTTATTGAGATTGTTCATTCTCTATTTTTTTATTTAGTGGCAAATTTTTCCTAACTTTGACAGTTAAAAGGGTTTTTGACCCCCCTTAAAAAGGCTAACCTCAATGCCTTAAGCCCGATGCTTATATTTTCACTATATTAGTCTTGTATATGTGCTTCCTTATTGCTTCTGAATTTTCCTTTTTGCAAAACTAAAAAAACACATAGTACCTAAAAAGGTCTTTCCTAAAAGACATATTATCGCTATTGAGCTGTGTCTATGTCTGCTTTCCCTATTTTCTTTGTCTCTTCATCTTTTATCTCTATATGGTAGGTATCTGTGAATAATGCAAAACACTCACACTGGGTAACTTCTTTTGCCTTAATTCCTTTGCTTTATTGTAATCTATCTGCTCTTGACAGCAAGGAAGATTTAATGCCCTAAGAAATCCTTTAATTCTATTTGGTGAAATAACTTTGTAGTATCAGATTAAGTAGAATCTCCTGAAGGTCTTTATCAAATCTTTGCTACTCCTTCGGTAGCACTAATGAGGTCTAAACTGAGACTTCCCTTGATATGTTTAACTGAAGATTATCGAACATACTTGCCAGAGCCCTTTGATAAAATCCATTAGCTTTGTTGTCTTCCCTTATCTTTAAGAAAGGAATACCTCTCCCTAAGCATAATCAGGTTTAGTTATGTCTTAAAATATTCTACTCATAGCAACCTGTGGTTTCATCTTAGCTAATTCAATAAAATACTCTTAAAGTCCTAAATATCAAGCCTCTTATATTTTTTGTCTTCTGTGTTATTATTTTTTTTACCTTTTCCCATTACCTCTTGTTTATAGTATGCTTATCAAACAGACACAATTTTATTTTAACCTCTGTGGACTAGAAGCTTTACCTTAAGATATAAGATATGGTGGAGATAAGGAGGATTTTATATTTTACAAGAGAGTAAGGCTAAGGTATGCTGAATTAGCAGTATAAAAGTAAAGTTTGATTTAAAAGATTATGAAACAGAAGGGTAGAGTTTTCTTAAGACTAAAAAAGGATCAAATATTGATAGAAAAAGATTAATAATTGATGGAAAGCCTATTTAGAGGTAAGATATACTTTTTTAGTCCTTTTAAATGCTAAAAAGAAGAGAGAATAAAATTTTTTAAGATTTATATTGGTAAATTTGGGTGTACTCCCCCTTGAAATGACTTATTTCGAGGGGGAGATATGTTTTACTGTCATAATGGTTTACCAGACACCAGTGCCTTGTAAGGTAACCTTTGCCTGTGGGGTGTCAGGGTCATTAGAGTTTATGTGTAGATAATAGGGATAGTATGTAATAGCCCTTGTGGGTTGAAAAACGATCTTGATTGTGCAGGAAGCATTAGGGGCTATATTTTTACCCTTACAAGTATCCTCTAAAATAGTAAAAGGAGTGCCAGGATAGACTACAGATGTTATCATAAGGTTTGAGCCTCCAATATTTGATACTGTAACCGTCCTTGGAGCTGAGCTTTGCCCTACAGTTACATTACCAAAATCGATGCTCAAAGGTGTTACTGAAATATCAGGTGGGATTATTATACCGGTACCTGTAAGATTAACAGTTACAGTAGGAGAGTCGGGGTCATTTGAGTTAATGGTCAAAGATGACTGTTTTTGACCAGCTGTGGTAGGTGAAAATTTTACCTTTATCTGGCAGGTTGTGTTAGGGACAAGAGCGCCGACACAATTATTACTGGAAATAGTGAAATCACTACTTGTTGGAGGTATTACACTATTTATAATTAGATTTCCCGTTCCTAAGTTTTTCACATTAATATTTGTCTCAGACGAAAAGCCTACGTTTGTATCCGGGAAAATCACTACAAGTGGTTCAACTAAGATATCAGGTATAGCAATCCCCACACCGTTTAATGTAACTTTTACTGTAGGCTTGACGGGATCGTTTGATTTTATATTGAAAGACGATGAGAAACTTCCTGCAGTTGTTGGGCTAAACTTCACATTTATCTGACAACTGTCGCCTATTGCAAGAGTAGCTGGACAGTTATGTCCTACCTTTGAGAAAGGTGTGGTAGGGTTAGTAATCTCGGTTATATTTAATGCCTCTGTTCCAGTATTTGATACAGAGACGGTCTGTTGAGAACTCTTTCCTACCTCAATATTACCAAAGTTTACAGTTAAAGGATTCACAGTAATAGATGGAGCGCCTAAGGCTGTGCCTTTTAGATTAACCCTAAGGTTTGGGG
>JAOAEO010000056.1 GCA_026416735.1 Thermodesulfovibrionales bacterium | reverse complement strand
ATATGTTAGCGTTACTAAGGGAAGATATATCAACCCTCCTTTATCCATCAAAGGAACGTGCATTAATGCTAAATAAAGCATACTGGACAATCGTTAAAGAGCAATCTTTCATAAGGGGCAGAGAGGCAAACATAAAGGCAGCAACACCTCTTCATCTACACAAAGAAGTTGGAGACAGCTCATTAACAAGTATACCTTATAGGACCTATTAGAGAACAATAGGGAAGCCTCGATAGACTAAATCCTTTTAGCAAAAAATTTAAAAAGAGGCTTCCCATAAATAAGTCGAATGGTATTCCGGACAAATTCTAAAGATATTTTCAGAGAGAGGGTTTTAGTCTTAATAGTATAAACTGAAGCTAAAAAAGCTCAAGGATTTACTTTTTGGAGTAGTTTGTAATATTTTTCCTTTAGAAAGGAGATCTTCAATAAATAAGACTTGCAAGCTCTTTTGGAAGCTCATGTATTTGGGCTACAAAGGGAGCTTCTAATCGTTCATGGTTAGATTTTTAGCGAAAGTTGGCAGGTGTCTCTATTTACCAATGAGAGAACAATATCAGAGGGACCCAAAAAACATGAGATACCATCAAGGGAGGAATAAGTTAAATTACTAATGGATGCTCATAGGTAAGAGCATTAAAACCTTATCTCATAAAGGAATAACCACTGAAAAACCCAATTAAACAAAGACTCAGTAAGTTATAGCAACAGCTATCTTTTCTATACGAAAATGTCAGTTACAAGAAAACACTTACATATTTTTGACAGATCACCACTTAAGTCAGCACCAGATAAAAAATAGAGGGAGTTTGAATTACTAATCCTTTTTAGGATTTAACAAGATAAGACTTATTCTTCTATTTCTTGCATCGGTTGGATCTTCTTTCACAAAAGGAACTGTATCTGCATATCCAGAAACTCTGCTAAAGCGTGTGGGACTGAAGCCCATCTTTTCTAGAACCTTCCTTGCTGAAAGAGCCCTTTCGGTGGAGAGCTCCCAATTAGTATAATGAGTCGTCCTGTAAGCTAAAGAATCGGTATGTCCTTCGATGGCTATACTATTAGGCATGGGTAAAATGCTCTCACCCACAACATGTAGTATTCTCAAAGCAAGAGGGGTAGGCTCCGCTGAGCCAAGATTAAACATGGGCTTTCCTTCTGTATCTATAAGTTGGACTCTTACTCCACCTTCAAAGATGTCGACATAGACTTGGTCTTTTACATCCTGTAGTTTTTCTTCGATAGCTTTTTTGAGAACCTCTTTGAACTCTTCTGGTTTCATTATTGGTAGAGTTTGAACTGCCTGTGGAACAACCGTTATAGCACCCTGTCCTGCTATTCCTGCCGAGGAGTCGAGAAAAGTCTGCCCCGATTTTTCAAATATAGTAAAATGCTTAAAATATTGCGATAGTATAGCTCTCTTCTCCTGTGAGACCATAGTAAGAAGCCATAGAAGCAAAAAGAAAGCCATCATAGCAGTAACAAAATCGGCATAGGCTACTTTCCATTGGCCTCCATGGTGACCACCGTGGTTCTTCTTAACAACCTTTTTTATAATTATTTTCTGAGCTTTCATTTAGCTCCTCTAATTGCCTTTTCGAGCTCGCTGAAAGAAGGCTTTTCTTTTCCTGGAATTGCCCTTCTACCAAACTCCACAGCTACTTGAGGGGCAGCTCCTCCTACGAAAGAGACTAGGGATACTCTTATTATGTTGTAGCTTATAGCTTCTTCTCGAACTTGATGTTCAAGATTCGCAGCCATAGGACCAACATAACCATAGCATAATAGGACACCAAGAAACGTTCCAACAAGAGCAGCAGCTATCTTATTTCCTAACACCGCAGGGGGTGAGTCTACATATTGCATTGTAATAACAACTCCTAAGACTGCTGCAACTATACCGAGACCTGGCAATGAATCTGCTACTTTATTTATACTACCTGCTGGAATTGAGGCATGGGTATGATGAGTTTCCATTTCGAGCTCCATAAGGTTGTCCAACTCATGGGGTGGAACATTTGTAGTTATTATGACTTTCAAATTATCACATATGAAATCAATTAGGTGGTGATCTTTCAGTATGTTTGGATATTTTTTAAAGAGAGGACTCTTTTGTGGTGTCTCTACATCTGCTTCAAGAGAGATAAGTCCCTCCTTTCTAATCTTTGAAAAAAGCTGATAGAGTAAGGTAAGAAGCTCAAGATATTTTGTCTTTGAAGGATTCTTTGCCGCAAAAATCCTCCCGATACTTTTAGCCACCAAAGCAGTCACCTTAGGTGGAGAAGATATCAAAAAGCCACCTATTGCTGCCCCCACTATGATCAAAAACTCAGCTGGCTGAAAAAGAATCGAGAGGTTACCTTTGACCATTAGATAACCACCTACTACAGAACCAGAGACTACTAAAATACCAATTATTGCAAACATATTTTTTGACCTTCTTAAATTAACTTAGCTTTATAGCCCCTTTAATCGCTTCTAAAAGTACAGGTAATTCTAAAAATTTCCAGTTAAACTTTATTTAGTCAAGCAGCTACTCCCTCTTACTCAAAAATAAAATATCGACTCTTCTGTTTTTACTTCTACCCTCAGGAGTTGCATTAGTTGCAATAGGCTTATATTCACCATAACCTGAAGCAGTAAACCTTTCTGGGGGTAAGTGATAGTTTTTAATGAAGTATAGCACCACGCTTGTAGCCCGTGCTGTAGACAACTCCCAATTTGAGGAGTATCGTAAACCCTTAATAGGGATGTTATCAGTATGCCCTTCTACGACTATATGGTTACTTGTGTTTTTAATAATGTCTGCTATCAAAGAGAGGAGAGGTTTTGCTTCATCCTTGATATTAGCTGAACCTTTATCAAAAATAGTGAAATCACTTAAAGATATATAAACTCCTCTACTACTTGCAGATATGGTTATACCCTCTACAAAGCTGGATTTGCTAAAGATTTCTCGTACACTCCTCTCAAGCTGTATATCACCTATATAGAGAGGTTTAATTCCTTCTATGATTGTAGTTGTTTCCTTCCTTTTTGAAGTATCGCTGGTTCTCAGAGCATCTTGTAAGGAAGTAGTGAACCTCTCAAGCTTCCAGATATCGACTTGACTTATGGCATACAAGGCCGTAAAAAAAGCAAACATTAGAGTGATAAAATCTGCATAAGATACTATCCACCGATCAGGATTATCTGATTCTATCTCTCTACTCTTTCTTTTCATTCTGTATATTTCCTCTTTTCTTCGGTATAGACTCTTAGCTTTTCATCAATATAATGGGGATTTATGCCTAATTGGATAGATATAACACCTTCAAGCATCATCTCACGAATAAGTAAATCGGAGTTGGTTTTGTTTAAGAGCCTCTTTGAAATGGGAAGTAAAATTAAATTTGCAGAACCAACCCCATATATAGTGGCTACAAAAGCAACGGCTATGCCAGCTCCTAATTTTGAAGGATCTGAGAGATTCTCCATCACCTGGATCAGTCCCATAACTGCACCTATTATTCCGATAGTTGGAGCAAAGCCACCTGCTGTCTCATACACCTTAGCTATGCGTTTTCTATTCTGTTCAAAGGTGATGTTTTCCTGTTCCATTGTCTCTCTTAATATCTTTGGGTTCATCCCATCAATAGCTAATCTCAGAGACTTTTTTAAAAAGGTGTCCTCAATCGTTAGAAGCTCGTTTTCTAAGGCAATCATCCCATTTTTTCGTGCTATATAGGCATAATTTATTATGCTGTTTATTATTGGTTCTGGATCTGTATCTTTTATGAAGAATACATCCTTTAATGCCTTTCCTGCCTCTACTATGTCTTTCAGAGGAAAACTTAGGAGGGTTGCACCTAAGGTCCCCCCAAATACTATTAATGCAGCCGTTAACTGAAAAAGTGATCCTGAACTTCCTCCTTCAATATAATTCGCTCCAATGATAGCAGTTAAACCTAAAAGGATTCCTAATACACTACCTCTATCAATCAAACATTATGCTCCCTAATTTTCCTTTGGTTTCTAATCATGTCACGCTGACGATTAAGAGTATATTGTATTATCTCATCTCTGATTTCATCCTCTATGTCTTTAAAGGAGATTGCTACTCTAAATTGACCACAACCTGTATCTGTTACCCTTACTACTTTGCCGTAAGTTATTATACCAATGGGAGGATGGGAAGGCAAAAGCATCTTAACCTCTAAAAGATCGTCTTTCTCAAATCTTTCATTCGTCTCAAAGCAAATTCCTGCAGCGCTAATGTTGACATCTTTATTTTCTACATTCAATAAAGATTCTGTGTCAGGATTAAGTCTTTCTAATATTAGAGTTAACTTAGTCTGTATGTCTAAAAGCATCTTCCAGAGAACAGGATTTATTGTCTCATCGGGAACTAAGTCATCAGGAGTTTTTGTACCGTAACCAGCAAAAATCCTTGAGCGCCTACATTTAAAATCTTGAGAAACTCTCTTTACAATTAATGGGAAGGAATCATTTATTCTGAAATATTCTCTTTTTTCGTTCCACAATAGGTTTATCTTAAGTGTCTGTTTAGTAGGATGTTCTAATATTTCACCATAAAAATCTATATCATTGATGGTAAGAAAGATATAATCACCTTTTTTAACCGCCATTGCAAACTCATTTAAGGATTTTATTGTAATAGAATTATGGCTTACACTGGCAACAGTAGCCACATAAGGTCTCATATCTGGTAAAAGCCTATAATAGATTTCTTCGCCAATCCTAATATCATTCATAACCTATTTCCTCTCCCCACAGGAGTTTTTAAAAAAGCCTTTACTACTTCAGGATCAAATTGTAAGCCCATATTTTTAGTAAGTTCTTTAAGTGTATACTGATGTGTTCTGGGAGCCCTATAAGGTCTTTCCGATGTCATGGCATCGTAAGCATCAGCAACGGAGAGGATCCGCACGATAAGAGGTATTTCATGCTCCTTAAGACCATCAGGGTAACCATTGCCATCAAACCTTTCGTGGTGATATCTAATCAATTCACGCTCTTTTGGAAAGAATCTTATGGGTTTAACAATTTCATCTCCCTTTATGGGATGTAGTCTTATTTCGGCCATCTCCTCCTCAGTTAACTCTCCCGGCTTCAGTAATATAGTATCTCTCACACCTATCTTCCCTATGTCGTGTAGATAACCACCAAATCTAATGGCATCCTTATCTTCATCTGAAAGCCCAAAGACATCTGCAATCTGTAAAGAATATATGGCGACTCTTTCGGAATGTTGTTTTGTATATGAGTCTCTGGCTTCAATACTAATTACTAAGGATTTTAGAGTATTAATCAAATTATTATAGAAAACTTCGTATAAAGCGTTGTTTTCTATCCTCAAAGCAGCTTTTTTTGCAAAGGTATGAACAACTGCTATCTCATCTTCAGCAAAAGCTGTTTTATCTTCCTTTCCACAAAGCCCTAATAAAGCAAAGGTCTCGTCCCTCAGAGTAAAGGGCATTAACAAAATCTGGTCATGAATTGTTAAACCTTCAAAGGGATTAATTCCATTACAAGATATTATATTATAAATTTTATTTTTAATTGTGTTTTCTAAAAAGGATCCCTCAATTTTTATTTTATTTAATTTAAAACCAACGGAACTGACTATTTTAAGGTGATCTGCCTCAATGACTCCAAAGAAAGCACCTTTCACAGGGATTAATTTAATTGCCATCTCTATAATCTTGTCATAAATCTCCTTATTATTGTATATTCCATCAAGTTGTAAACTAACTTCTTGAAAAATACTTATTTCTTGTAATTTCCGAAAAAGCTCTGCATTTATTCTTTTTATTGTATCATCGTTCTTACTTTCATTGATAACTTGTTTAAGGAGTTTTTTTTCGCCTATCACCCTTTTGGTAACAGCCACAACCTTATCTACCTGAAAGGGCTTAACGATAAAATCGCTTGCTCCTTCCTTCATAGCTGCAACAGCAACGTCTACGGTAGATAGACCCGTTATCATCACAACCGGTATTTGAGGATAAATCCTGACACTCTCCTTTAGAAAATCCATCCCCCCAAGCTTGGGCATATTTAGATCAGTAAAAATTATGTCATAATGATCTCTTTTCAAATGCTCTAAAGCTTCTAATCCATTAGAGGCAGTAACGATATTTAAACCGCAAAGGCCTGAAAGAATGTCAGCAAGAATATCCCTAACAATAGGATCATCATCCACTATTAGGGCTTTCTCTTTCTGCATCTCCAGTTACCAACCTTTCTTTCAAAATTGCCCCTTCCGTTGGAGAAAGGATGTTTAAACCAACCAATTTATCTATCCTCTCAATCCATGAGATAATTAAATCGGGATCATTGTTTTTCGAGACCTTCTTAATTAATTGCAGATCTCTATAAGTTTCCCTTAAATACTTTTTAAGTTGTCTTTGTTCCTCTAAATTTAAGCTCCTTTTATAGGCCTTATCGGTTACAAAGAGCACCTCTTGAATCCTAAAAGGTTTAGTGAGATAATCAAAGGCTCCTTCCTTTATTGCATTAAGAGCACTATCTAAACTTCCATAGGCAGTAAGGATTACCACTGCACAATCTGGATTATTCTTAATTGCCTCCTTTAATACCGTTATACCATCAGCTTGTGGCATTTTGATATCTGTGATAACCAGATGAAAATCCTCTACAATGAGCATCCTGATAGCTTCAAGTCCATCTTTAGCGGTACAGACGGAATATCCCTCTTTAGAAAGGATAGAGGATAAGACTTCACGCACTATATCATCATCTTCAGCTATGAGTATCTTAAAATTTTCCTTCGACACATTACCTCGCTTGTCTTATTCTTTCCAGTGCCTCCGCTTTAGCTTGTTCTAAAATCTGGCGACGCTTAGCTTCTGTAGAGATGCTAACAATATCCTTAGGCTCATCTAACTCCTTTTCTAAGACAGTACTTGGCTTAAGCTTCGTAAGCCTGTTGTATATTTGATTTGCTTCATTAAGCTGAAAGGGATATATAGTCATTTAAGAGCCCTCCAGGCTGACCTTAATTCTATCAAAAGGTCCTTAACAAGCTCAATCTTTTTAATATCATTATTTGCATTTGCCTTTGTTAGTTCTATTAACATAAATAAATAAAGAGCTTCGAGATTGTCTGCAATTTCACCACCTATCTCTTTATTTAGAGAAGATAGGAGTTCTTCGATGATCGCCCGAGCCTTGGCGAGAGAATCAATCTTTCTCCCTATATCTTTCCCTTTTATGGAATGGATAGATTTCTGAAGATTATCTATTGCTCCATCATAAAGCATAATTACTAAGTCAAGAGGCGTGGCAGATGCATTTACCTTCGTCTTGGTATATACATTTTGCACATAGGCGAAGGTCATCTTTATCTCCTCCTTATATACCTATAACTACTGTTAATGGGCTGAAAAGCTAACTCTCTCATAAAGGAGAAATTTTTTAGCACACCGATGATCATGTAGAAGCACTCTATTAGTACCTTCATTTTTCAATCCTATCTTTAAATCTCTAAATTTTACTGCCTATTAGTCTTCGACATCTTTGCCAACTGTTGAACGAGATAGTCACCCCGAGATTGAAGACTACCTACTGTCTGTTCAAGCTGAGCAAACTTCTTCTTAAGCCCCTCTTCTTTTTTAGATATCCTGATCTCCATTAAAGAGATAGATTTTTCAATGCTCTTAATGTTTTCTTTTAAGCCTTCCCTTCTTGACGGAATGATTGAATTTATTATGTTACTTAGGTTTGTGTTGAGTGACTCAGACATAACCTGTAGAGTTTTTACTACATCAGCGAGATTTTTGCTTAAGGCCTTCTCGAAGATTGAATCATTTACTTGGAGAATGCCACTTTTGTCATGGGTGAGTCCCAGATTGACAAGGATATTATCGTTGTATTTAGCAGTTGTAACCCCTCTAAGATTATTAATAATATAATCTATAGATATATCTGTAGAAAAAATCTGCCCCTTTGCCGTTAAGCTCTTTGCCAGATTTATAAAAGCGTTATATTGAGCTACAAAGATATTAAATTTATTTTTAAGAACTGCTGTATCTTGTGCAACTGTAACTGTTATTGTCGAAGAATACCCATCGGCCTTGTTCAATGTTAGAGTAACTCCTTTAATAACATCGGAGATAGTGTTGGAGCTTCTTTGCATTTCCACACCATTTATTTTAAATATTGCGTTTTGAGCCCTTTGGATGTCTGTGAAATTATTGTCAAAGATCGTATCATCCTGGAGGACTACTATATTCTTTGCTTCCCCCGTACTATTAGATGAAATTATCAATTTATAAGGATTTTCCCCTGACCCAGTATTGATGATTGATGCAGTTAATCCCGCATTTTTGTTATTTATTGCATCTTTAAATTCAAGTAATGACATCCCCTCGGTGAGAGCTATTTCATGGACCTCTCCACTTTCTCCTACTTTGAAACGGAAGAATCTATCAGGCCCTGATACAACGGGGGATCTTTCGGAAGCAACGCCATAAAAAGAAATAATCCTATGGGGCTTTGCCAATTGATTGATCTCCACCTCATAAATACCTGTTAAGGCCTCTGAAGAGGCGCTCACAGAGAGCATAGAAGTATTTGAAGAAGAAGCTGAAAGGGGGATGGAATTTAAGTCTTTAAAGAAAGAAAGAGAATCCTTTATAGCCGAGAGCTTTGAGAGTAAGTCTCCATAACTACTAATCTGTTTTTCATAAAAGGTCTTTTTTCTTTGGAGAGCATAAAGGGGCTTCTTTTCAATAGCTATAAGTTTTGAGACTATGCTAGCGGTATCTATGCCAGAAAATAGACCAGAGACGATATTATCTGCCATTTAAACCACCCTCTTAAATATGCTTTTGCAGGCATTTTTAAGTGACTCTACCATTTTTAAATATTCTTCTGGTGGTATCTGCCTTATAAGTTTTCCTTCTGAATCTACAATTTTTATGACAATATCTTCATTCTCAGTAACAGCAAAAAAAACCTTTGTCTGCTCTATCTTGAGAACTATCTCTTCAATTTCATTAGCTACTTCTGCCCTTTGTTCCCTCTCATTAATCTTCACAATAACTTCTGGCGACCTTTGAGATCCACCTATCGATCTTTCAATGGATTGATGATTTCGGATGTTCTCAATGGTAAAGCTCTTAATCGGCTGTCCCTTGTTATTTATCCCTGATACCATAGCCGTTTAAGGGGGAGGCTTCAATGAACCCCCCCTTACTCCATCTTTTATCTCTGTAATAAAGCAAGGACATTCTGAGGTAGAGTATTTGCCTGAGCAAGAACAGATATACCAGCCTGTTGCATGATCAGAGCCTTTGTGAGATTAGTGGTCTCCACTGCAAAGTCAGCATCCATAATCCTTGAGCGGGCTGCTGAGATGTTTTCACGGACATTGTCTA
>JAOAEO010000055.1 GCA_026416735.1 Thermodesulfovibrionales bacterium | reverse complement strand
GGTAGTTTTTAATTATAAAACAGAAGGAGGTATATATTATTATGGCTATAATAACCATTTCAAGAGGCACTCATAGCAAGGGTAAGGAGGTAGCTGAAAAGCTCGCCCAAAAATTGGGATATGAAATAATTTCAAGGGAAGCCATCCTTCAGACATCAGAAGAATTTAACATCCCTGAGGTCATGCTCTTGCAAGCTATCCACAGCACACCTTCTGTCTTTGGTAGATTTATCTTTGGCAAAGAGAGGTATCTTGCATTTATCGAAGCAGCATTACTGACCCAATTCAGAAAAAATAATATTGTATATCACGGCTTTGCGGGACACTATCATGTTAGAAATGTTCCCCACGCACTCAAAGTGCGTATTTTAGCTGATATGGAGCAACGGATTAAAGCTGTAATGGAAAGGGATGGTTGCACAAGGAAAGAGGCTATAAAATTTCTTGAGAAAATAGATGAAGAGAGGGTCAAATGGGGTCAGTATTTTTATGGTATAGATATTAGTGATCCTCTACAATACGATCTAATCATAAATATAAGTAAGCTTACAACCGATGACGCTGTAGAAATCATTGAAAATACTGTCAAACTTGAGACTTTCAAGACCACTCCTGCTTCACAACAGTTTGTAGAGGACCTCTATCTATCTGCTAAGGTAAAACTGTCTTTGGTAGAAAAGTATCCCGATGCGGAGGTTTACTCACAAAATGGTGTAGTTTATATAAACGTAAAAGTTACCGAGATTAAGGTAGACAGAATGAAGAAAGAGATTGAGGAGATTGAGGAGATATTGAAACCAATACCTGATATTAAAGCTATTGAAATTCAGAGAAAGATCGGCTTTCAACATTTCGATTGATTTACCTAAGAACAGAAGTTTTAAAAACTTCGTATTCACTAAACTTAATTAGCTTTATACATAGACAGATTCTATAAACTCTTTAGAATTTATAGAAGAATAATTTATCTAAGTAAAACCAATACATCTAAATTCTGTAATACTGTAACAAAAATTATTAAAAGATTATTAGTATAGAAGAAAGAAAAGAGGACAGGGTTTACTGATTCTTACCCTTGATCGATTAAGAACTCAGCTTGCTTCTGAAATGTTTGGTATCGAGATCACAGAAAAAGAGGCTTTGAAACTTTTAAAAATTGCTATATCTTTATACAAACAAGACTATTCTGTCTCTTAAAAGGCTATTAGCCAATAGCTTTATAATACATCAATTGTTTGGCATATGGTGAGACTAATTTTATAAGCATCTGTTTTTCCCCTTCTTCCATTAAAGTAAAATTTTCAGCAAATCTCACATTTTCTTCGAGTTGCCTAATATTATCGCAACCTACTATTATATTAGTTACGGGGTGCGATAAAGCGAAGCGAAAAAAAGGTTCCAGAGTATCTATAAAGGGAAGTTTAGTAGCGATACCCCTAAGATAAACCTTCATACCTATAATCCCTAAATCTTTTTTGAGAGCTAATGGGATTATTTCATCGATGAAACTTTTATGTATGGGTTCAGCTGGATTTACAGGAATTAGAACCGTATCAAAATCGTATTTATCGATACAAAACTTGATAACATTAGGGTCAAAATGGCCAGTGATGCCGATGAATCTTGTAAGTCCCTTCTCTTTTGCTTCTATAAAAGCCTCATAGGCACCGCGAGGCGAGAATATCTCATTCACTTCAGAAAGCGTTCTTACATCGTGAATCTGCCAGAGGTCGAGTGATTCGGTTCTCATATTTTTTAATGTTTCTTTTAAATGAGAAAGGGCTCCATCCTTACTTCTGTCGTGAGATTTACTCGCTAAAAAAATATCTTTTCTTCTCTCTCTTAGAGCTAATCCATAGTAGCTTTCGCTGTTGGCATAGGCTTTGGCGCAATCGAAATAGGAAATCCCGAAATCTAAAGCCCTATTTATAAGATTATACGCCTCCCTTTGATAGCCATAGGTCCTTAAGATACCTTCCCCTCCTAACCCCAAAATAGTTACTTCGACGCCTGTTTTTCCCAATCTTCTTTTAGGAATCGGCATATTCTGTTAAAGTCTTTTAGTCTTTTGTATTTATGTCAGGCTTATTCCCAAAGGGATGAGCTTTTTCATAGACATCGAGGAGGTGTTCAATATCCAAATGTGTATACTTCTGAGTTGTAGAAAGAGAAGAATGTCCTAAAAGCTCTTGAATAACTCTTAAATCTGCCCCACCTGTAAGAAGGTGGGTAGCAAAGGAGTGTCTAAGGGTATGAGGACCTATCTGACCCTTGATCCCAGAAATATTTGCATACTTTACCACAATCCTCCTAATTTGTCTCTCCGTTAACCTTCCTCCTCTAATGTTTAGAAACAGGGCTGTCTGCTTCTCTGAATCGGGCTTTTTCTTTTTATAAAGCATTCGTTCTACAATGTAAGATTTTAAAGCTTCTGCTGCCTTATTCCCAAAGGGAACGATCCGCTCTTTTTTACCTTTTCCTCTAACCTTTATGAGTTTCTCCTTTAGGTTTATGTCTTCCATTGTGATACCTGTCAATTCACTAACTCTCAAACCAGTTGCATAGAGCAGCTCGAGGATGGCTCTATCCCTTATTTTAACGAAATCTATACCTTCTAAAGACTGAATGAGCTCAAAGGTTTCATCTACCGATAGAAATTTGGGCAAAGACTGTGGTTTCTTTGGCAAAGGTACAAACTTAGCAGGGTTCAGTTTACAATGACCACCTTCATACAGATAGGCTAAAAAGGATCTAATTGCAGCAAGTTTTCTCGATACTGTCGATCTTGCCTTCCCTTTCATTATTAGGTCTGAAATATAGGCACGTATGTTTGCTATTTCTAAATCACCTAAAGAAGAGGGTGAGAAGGATATAAACTCTTCCAAATCTCTTTTGTAAGCTCGGATGGTATTGATAGAACACCCCCTTTCTATTTCGAGATGTCTCAAGAATTTTGAAAGAAACTCGCTAAGGATACTCATGGTATGCTTGAATATTTTTTATATTTTATTAGAAGGACAGATATCCTTGATAATACACTCACCATGTTTTGGCTTTTTAGCTTGACAGATTTTTCTTCCATGAAGGATTAACAGATGTGATAATATTCCCCATTCTTCCTTAGGGGTTATGGACATCAGATCTAATTCTATCTTCTGAGGATCTTCATGCTTTGTAAGCCCTAATCTTTTAGACAATCTTTTCACATGGGTATCTACTGCTATGCCTTCATTTATTCCAAAGGCATTATAAAGGATAATATTTGCAGTTTTACGAGCTACACCGGGGAGTTTTATTAACTCTTCCATAGATTTAGGAACTGATGAGTTATATTTTTCAAGGATTATTGTAGCACATTCTTTTATGTTTTTAGCTTTAGTCTTGTAAAAATTAATTGAATTTAAATCCTTTTGGAGTTCCTCTAATGGAGCTTCCGCAAAATCTGCTATCTTTTGATATTTTTTAAAAAGTCTTTCTGTTATTTTATTAACAAGAACATCTGTAGTTTGGGCAGATAGAATGGTAGCAACAAGGAGTTCAAAGGGGTTATTAAAATTAAGGGCTGTTTTTGCAACGGGATATTCCTTTTTTAATAAAGTCATTATTTCGTTCAGTTTCATGGTATCACTCATATTTGAAAACCTTCCTTATATATAATATTCATTGTTTGCGAACGATATCGATAACAGTTATCTCAGGAGGTGAGAGAATTCTAATTGGTGGTCCGGAAGTGCCTACTCCTCTGCTTACATATATATACGATCGATCGGATAGTCTTGCAAGACCCCCATGAACATCATAATAAAACTTTGTTATCAAATTCAAAGGAAATATCTGACCTTTATGAGAATGACCCGAAAGTTGTAGGTCGAACAGATCAATATAATCAGAACTTACGATTGGTCTATGCTTTAAAAATATGGTAAACTCTCCTTGAGAAAGTTTACTAAGAATATTTTTTTCTGAGATATTAGATTTAAGAAAAAATTTTACTGAAGGATCATCTATGCCCGCTATATTTATAATTCCCTGTATAGAAAATCCCTCATTCCTCAACACCATAAAACCTGCTTTTTGAAGGTAATCTATAGACTGCTCTAAACCAACATAGAGTTCATGATTCCCAAGGACAGCATACTTGCCATATCTTGGATTGAGTATTAAAAAAGGTTTAATATAGTCGGGATGATTATTTATTTGCCCATCAACTATGTCTCCCGTTGCTACTAATATATCAGGGCTTGCCTTCTCTATTAATTTAATCATCTCCCGTAGTTTGCGTTCTTTTACCAAAGGTCCTAAATGGACATCTGAAATATGAACTATTCTAAATACATCTACAGAAGGGGGCAATTTATAAGTATTGATAGTCACCTTTTCTATTTTGATATTGTTTGCTTCGAAGAGTCCATAGATTGAAAGTATCACTGCTAAAAGTAAAGCTAAGATAAAGTTAGTATTAGAGGGTAGAATTAAGCAATGAAAATCCTTCCTTAAAAGATATTTCCATATTTTTAAAATCAGTGTATAGAGTGTAGTAACTAATAAAAGGCAAAAGAATAAGAATATAAAGCCCACCCATAAAAAACTTCCGAAGTAAAGTTTATCTATGAGCCAGTGAGTTTCAAAACGATATAATCGTAGAAATATAGGCATAAAAATCATAAATATTGAAAAGATTATGAGTACATGAATTGCCCTTGGTTTCAAATTTAGAGCATTCTTTGCTTTGAATACTATGAATAGATGCATAAAACTGTAAGTTAAAAGAAATATAATAGGGAAAAGCCTCATGAAAAAATATCCATAATTGTATTATTAATATTATAATAGCCTATAGGGTCTAAAAAGTTCTTAAACTATGTTGATCAATAAAACATAGAGTGAAAAAACTTATTTTTAGCTACACTTTGGTATAGATCTATATATGTAAACTCTTCTTAGTGTTAAAAAGTCGGTCGGTTTAAAGTAGTAAAATGACTTTTTAAATATTTTTTTGATAAAATTTATATTAATTAATTTCTGTGTGAGGAAGGGATGGGGAAAGCCTTACTTGTTTTAGCTGATGGGAGTGTTTTCGAGGGGGAAAGTTTCGGATATGAAGGAGAGAGCATAGGTGAGGTTGTCTTTAATACCTCAATGACTGGTTACCAAGAGATTCTTACAGATCCATCTTATAAAGGTCAAATTGTAACTATGACCTACACCCAGATAGGCAATTATGGTATAAATCCTGAGGATATTGAGTCTTACTCAGGACCTAAGGTGGAAGGGTTCATAGTCAAAGAACATTTCGACTTTTATAGTAATTGGCGTGCTACTATGTCCTTAAGTCAGTACCTAAAGGAAAATAGGATTGTTGGAATCGAAGGGATTGACACAAGATCATTAACGAGGCATTTGAGGACTTATGGAGTCCAGATGGGCATAATCTCAACTTTAGATCTAAACCCCTCGAGCCTTCTTGAGAAAGTTAGAAGTCATCCGGGTATCTCCACGATTGACCTCGTTGAGGAAGTTACTTGTAAAGACATCTATACTTGGAGAGAGGGATGCTGGACAGGTCATCTTTTCAGTGAAAAGAATAAAAACAAAAACAAAGATGATATGGTCCTTATAGAACATCCCTCTAACAAAACATCTTCGAGGAGACGGAGGGTTGTTGTCTATGATTTTGGAGTCAAATTCAACATCCTGAGAAATTTATATAACGCCGGTTTTGACATAACTGTTGTACCAGCAAAAACTCCTGCAGATAAAGTTTTGGAGATGGAGCCTGATGGTATATTGCTCAGTAACGGTCCTGGCGATCCTCAAACCGTTACTTACGGTATAGAGATAGCTAAAAGATTAATTGGGAAAAAGCCAATTTTTGGTATATGCCTTGGGCATCAAATACTCGGCTTAGCAATGGGAGGAAGAACTTATAAGCTCAAATTTGGCCACCACGGGGGGAATCATCCTGTCAAGGATCTTAAAACAGGACGGGTTGAGATAACATCTCAGAATCACAATTACTGTGTGGACATCCAAAGCCTTGGTGGCAAAGTTAGGCTTACTCATAAAAATCTTTTTGATGGTTCTGAGGAAGGGATGGAACATGTTGAGTTGCCTGTTTTTTCAGTTCAACACCATCCGGAGGCAGGGCCCGGGCCTAATGACTCATCACATCTTTTTAAGAGATTCTTTGAGTTGGTAGACAAGATAGATTAATTAGCCCTTTTTTTTATGCTCTTTTAGATAGTCATTTGTTTCAAGGTAAAGTAAAAGGCATCAAGGGTGGCTGATGGGCTTTAAGTCTTAAAGAGTTTTATCCATAGGCTTTTTCATAGAATAAATTGTTACCTTTTATAGTGGATCCATTTAATGGGCTTTCCAAAATGCCTTATGAGGGAGTGGAAAACTTATCAGAATTATAAAATCAAAAGGAGGAATAAATCATGAAAACAATAACATTAGAGTGGTTTTATTACGATCAAGATGGAAAAACCTGCTCAAGGTGTAAAAGCAGTATTGAAAACATCAGAAATGTAGTTAAAAGGATGACGACGCCCCTAAAAAATATAAAGGTCGACATCCAGCTTAAGGAGATACCTTTACCGTTATCTGAGATTAGCAAGTCTAATACTCTAAAAATCGACGGAACTGATATATGGGAAATATTAGACGAGTGCAAGTATTTAGTTACAGATTGCCCTGAGTGTTCAGACCTTACAGGTTTGGAGATCAAGTGTCCTGCCTTTAATTACAAAGGTTCGAACGCAGAGGTGATCTCAGAACAGATGGTAGAAGAAGCTATTTTAGCACTGATAGCTTCCCCTTCTGCTAAAGCAAAGGCTGAGGCGGTCTCGCAAGTTATATGCGATTGTAAAGATGAATGTTCTGGTACCCATCCTATTTAAAGGCTTTGCTTATTTAAGCAAGTATTTTAATTGACTATTAGTTTTCTTACTAAGAGTTTGATTTAGAGGAAGGGGCGCTATGGAGATAGAGGTTTTAGGTCTGATTGCGCTAATTGTAACAAAGTAGAGGAGATAGTAAAAGATGCCGTCAAAGAAAGGGGGGGTCGAGGCAAAATAAGCAAAATTACAGATATATTTGAGATAACGAAACACACCACAGCTGCGCCTGCCATTATGGTTAAGGGCAAACTGAAATATAAGGGCAACCCTCTTCCTACTCAGAGAAGATTAAAGAATTGATTAAATGGGCTTTTTAGTCTTTTATTCTCCATTAAAACAACAATGATGTGAGATAAAACCACATCTCTGATTAAAGGCTTATTATGCGTAGAATTAAGCCCATACTGATAATATCATTTGAAGAAAAGAGCCCTTTTAAGGGCTAACATCTATCTGTAAGGAGAAACTTTATCTGTAAAGAGGGCTCGAACAAAAGATTGATAGCAAAAAAGATTCATCCCATGAGTTAAGTCAACGGCTTTGAAGACACCATGTAAAATATTTTCTGTTTTTTACATCAATGATTGCAATACTTCTTTATTCTAATTAGGGGCAACCCCTCGAAAATAAAGGAATCTGGTCATTTGTATACCATAAGAAGTGGTTTCTCACCAGCTTTTTAAGTAGTTCATCAAAGAAGAATTAATAGAATGCTACAAGAGCTACCTATTCATTAGCATTACAAACATTGCCATTTTTACTTTTGGGTGTTCTTGCTTCAAGCTTTTTTTTTCTGAGACAGCTGGGTCTGCCAGACATACATTGAGTCATCCAAGCATGTTAGTTATAGGAAATGTGATAGGTTTAAGAAAAACTCATCTATAATAAGTCTTGTCATAATCTTTGCAACTCTGAGAGGATATCTCTTTGGTCTTTTTTTGAAAAATAGTTGCGTTTTACAAAATTTCAACTATAAAAGAAATTGATCAGCCCGACTATAAGTACATAACCACCGCAAGGGGGCGAGGGAAGACCTTCTATGAAGTCACAACCATCTGATTGGAAAGCACACCTTTCACATATAAATTCTTTAAAAAAAGCTGTTGAGCTCCTTAAGCCTTCGAACGATGGCTTTTGAGAAAGAAGACTTGAAAATAATTGGATTTCCTCTACTGTGAGGTTCTTTTTAAGAATATTATAGCCCCCACAATAAAGATCTTCTTTACCCTCCTTGTAAAATTTGCAGAAGCCTCTACAGATTAATCCTGAATAAGAAGCATCTTTCATCAAACTCACCTTTTATTAATTTATCATTAAAAAGAATAGAGATGTTATTTTGTCAAGTCACTTCTGATTAGAGTAAAAAATCTTTTTTGTTTTTGCAAATGATTTAAGATTTGTTTACACTCTTATGTTTTATCTTTTTCTATTTTAATTTTATTTTTAGGATTCAAGTGAATATAAATATATAGAGTGAACAGAAAAGGTTTAATTTGTTATTTAATTTAAGCCCTTTGAAAGTAAAGCACTCTCAAAACCCATTGTCCCTTTCATATCTGTATTAGTTTTTACATCCTAAAATAATGATCGAGATATCACTTGTAAAGTATCCCTTAAAAGGCCCCTATTACATTATCTTCATTTACTATTAATTCTATAAGGTCATCGTAATCTATTTTTTTTATGTCCTTTTCGATGTCATCGTTACTTAAGCCTCTCAGTCTCCTGTCTTCATCAAGCAGATAGACAGTTCCGCAAAAACCTTCAAGACGACCTTTCAAGGAAAAATAAACGCCATTCTGAATAAGGCATATATCAGCTGCCATATCTCGGGCTATCTTTACAGCCCTTTTTGCCTCTACTGCATCGGGACTATTTTTTATTATCACGAGCATACTTTACTCCAAGTTTAAAAAATCATCGTTACATCTGAGTTTGCAAGTATCTCAGATAACTCAGAATTAGTTATAATGTTTACTCCAGAGATTAAACGGGAAAGCTCCAAATCTTCTACTTTTAATGAACCCTTCTCAATATATACTTTTACACCAAGCTCAATACAATCCTTTAACCCTTCTTCAATGTTAAGATAGTCTGTGCCGACAATGTCTTGCCCTTTCCTTGCTGCGTTAACACCTCCATCTATCAGCAGAAGATTTACAGACATATCTTCTGTTATACCACCAAGAGCATGACGAACAGCCTCTGATGCTTCAACACTCCCATAGGGCGGCTTTCTTAAGATTATACTCAAAGTAATCATGTTTCACTCCCTAAGGACCAAAATTAAGAAAAATTGGACGCTTCTTTATTACATCTAAAAGTCCCTTTAATGAGCTCATCTCACCGCCTTCTATGGAATCCTCACCGGCAAGACCGCGGTTTGTCATACAGCCAGTTCATATATCAACCTTTAGCCCCCGTTCCACTAAATTAGAAAGGATAGATAAAGACTGAGGAAGCTGCCCTTTTACAACTGAGAATACACCATCCCCTGAAGCTATAAGTCTTACTTTGTGCCCTTTCTTAAGAGCTGCATCAGCA
>JAOAEO010000054.1 GCA_026416735.1 Thermodesulfovibrionales bacterium | reverse complement strand
ATTGTTACCTATGGAGGAGGGATAGGGGTAGTCACTGCTACTGGTATGGAGACAGAGATTGGGAAAATTGCTACAATGCTCCAAGAGGAAGAAGAACTGAAAACTCCCTTACAGCAAAGGCTTGCTCTTTTTGGTAAAAAACTCGCTTTTGCTATCATGGTGATATGCTTAATCGTCTTTGTCGCTGGCATCATGAGAGGAGAAGATGTCATGCTAATGCTTCTGACAGCAGTAAGCCTTGCTGTAGCAGCAATACCAGAGGCACTCCCTGCAGTCATAACTATTGCCTTAGCTTTTGGAGCAAAAAAGATGGTAAAACAGAATGCCCTTATCAGAAAACTGCCAGCTGTGGAGACTCTTGGATCTGTAACTTATATTTGTTCAGACAAGACTGGTACTCTTACGTTGAACAGGATGACAGTAGAACAAGTTTATGTTGATGAACAGTTAGTGAATGCTAATGAATTCACGGATAAAAAAGTAGAGGCTATTAAACTAATAACAAGCCCAAGAGATTACTTACTCTTAGCATCTGCCCTCTGCAATGATGCTAAAGTAACAACAGAAGGCAAAATTATTGGTGACCCTACTGAAATAGCGTTGTATGTATTCGCTTCAAAAAATGGCTTTAATAAAGAAGAATTGCAAAACAAACATCCAAGATTGGCTGAGATTCCCTTCGATTCCGAGAGAAAGAGCATGACAACCTTCCATCCTGACCCATATATAACCAATGGAACTACCGCCGCCTTTTTATCTTTCACAAAGGGGGCTGTGGAGATACTCATTGAAAAATCCCAAACTATTCTAACATCTACTGGTTTAAAACCTGTCAACTCAAGGGAAATCAATAAAATAACAGAGAAGATGGCTGCTGAAGGTTTGAGGGTTTTATGTATTTGTATGCGGAAGTGGCAAACTCTCCCTGACAACTTCCCCCCAGAAGATGTTGAGAGGGACCTTACGATCATAGGGCTCGTAGGCATGATGGATCCTCCAAGGGAAGAAGTAAAAGAGGCCGTAACAATATGTAAAACAGCTGGAATTAAACCCGTCATGATTACCGGGGATCATCCAATAACTGCAAAGGCAATAGCAAAAAGAATAGGTATAATTGATGATGATTTAAAAACTGTTATGACAGGAAGAGAACTCGATAAACTCCCGTTAGAGGAATTCGAAAGAAGGGTTGAAGATATAAGAGTTTATGCAAGAGTAGTTCCTGAACAGAAACTAAAGATAGTGAAAGCTCTCCAAGACAAGGGGCAGTACGTTGCTATGACAGGCGATGGCGTAAACGATGCTCCTGCACTCAAAAGAGCTAACATTGGAGTTGCTATGGGCATTACTGGTACGGATGTTTCAAAAGAGTCCTCTGCCATGATACTCCTCGATGATAACTTTGCCACTATAGTTAAGGCAGTTAAAGAAGGAAGAAGAATTTATGATAATATACTCAAATTTATTAAATACTCCATGACATCGAATGCAGGAACTCTATGGGCTATATTTCTCGCTCCCTTTTTTGGTCTTCCTCTTCCTCTTCTGCCAATTCAAATCCTTTGGATGAATCTCCTTACAGACAGTCTTCCTGGACTTGCTTTGACTGCTGAGCCCCCAGATAGAAGAATTATGAATAGACCCCCCAGGGATCCTCAAGAAGGTGTTTTTGCCAGTGGAAGAGGATACTTTATCCTAATATACGGATTTATCATTGGAATAGGAGCTTTATTCTTTCAGGCATTTGCCATAGCCAGCCAATATCCTTGGCAAACAATGGTATTCACTGGCTTAGTTTTAGGTAGGATGGCTGTGGTCATGGCGGTACGTTCTGAGAGTGATTCCCTCTTCAAGATAGGAATTTTTTCTAATAAACCCCTTTTAGGTGCTGTCTTAATAACTTTTGCATTACAGATGGCTGTTGTATACATACCTTTTCTTAATCCAATCTTTTATACTAATCCATTAGCTATAAATGAGTTGTTACTCACTTTAGCTTTTTCAATTTTTGTCCTTTTTGTAATAGAAATAGAAAAACTATATAGGAGAAGAAGATGGCAGATATCTTAATGGAAACAAAATTAGATGATTTAAAATTTTTAAAGAGAGGAAAGGTAAGAGACATATACGAGTATGACGATTACTACTTAATCATTGCAACAGATAGAGTTTCTGCCTTTGATGTAGTGCTTCCGACAGGAATACCCGACAAAGGAAGAGTTTTAACTCAAATCTCTGTATACTGGTTTAATCAAATGAAAGACATTATAGACAACCATCTTGTTGCTTACCAAGTAGAAGATTTTCCAGAACCCCTTAAAAAGTATCGAAATATTTTAGAAGGCAGAACGATGCTCGTTAAAAAGGCAAAACCGTTACCTGTAGAGTGTATTGTCAGAGGTTATCTCTCCGGTTCTGGATGGAAAGAATATAAAAAAAGTGGGACAGTCTGTAAGATTAAGTTGCCCGAAGGTTTAGTGGAGTCTTCTCGGCTCGAAAAGGCTATTTTTACACCAAGCACAAAGGCAGAAGAAGGACATGATATAAATATCTCCTTCGAGGAAATGAAAGCCATTGTAGAGCCATCTCTTGCTGAAAAACTAAAGGATATATCTCTAAGCATTTATGAGAGAGCAAGAGATATAGCTGAAAAAAAGGGGATTATCATTGCAGATACCAAAATGGAATTCGGATTAATCGATGACAAACTAATTTTAATTGATGAATTGCTAACACCAGATTCGTCGAGATTTTGGGCAAAAAAGGACTATATGCCTGGTAAGGGGCAAGATAGCTATGATAAACAGATTGTGAGAGACTACCTCTTAACTCTCGATTGGGATAAGACCTATCCAGGTCCTGAATTACCCCCTCATATTGTTCAAAAAACAGCTGAAAGATATAGAGAAATATTAAAAATTATAACGAGTTAATGTTACTTTAGATGTTAAGGGAGTTGAAAATCAGGAACTTTGCAATAATCGATACCCTCGATATATTTTTTGAGCAGGGGTTAAATGTCTTGACTGGCGAGACTGGGGCTGGAAAGTCAATAATAGTTGATGCATTAGGAGTTCTATTAGGGAGTAAGATAGGATCAGAATTCATTAAAAGTGGAAGAAAAGAGGCATCCATTGAGGCTTTTTTTGAAAATTTTGGGCATCCACTATTAGAACAACTAAGCATTAATTGTGAGGAAGGTATCGTTCTAAGAAGACAACTCTCATTACATGGCAAAGGAAAATCTTATGTAAATAATGTATATGCCGGATCTCAGATGTTAGCTACAATCGGAAAAAGCCTAATTAATATTCACGGACAGAATCAGCACCATGACTTGCTAACGAGAGAAAATCACCTCTATTTTGTTGATACAATTGGTAATTTAATGGAAAATCGCCATTCCTTTAATCAAAGTTTTAAAGAAGTATCTTTCTATAAAAAGACCTTGGCAGAGATGAAAAAAAAAGTAGAGGAAAAAAATCGGCGAGTCGAACTTCTTAAATATCAGATTAGTGAGATAGACTCTTTAAAGCCCAAAGCTGGAGAGAAGGAATCCTTAGAAGAGGAACTTAATATATTACAAAATTTGTCGAAATTGAGAGAGACTTCAGAGACGATTTATCAAATCCTTTATGCTGGAGAGGGATCTTGTATTGACAGGTTATCTTTAGCTATCAAAAACGCCCAAGACTTAATGAAGATTGACTCAAATGTTAAGGACTACCTCGATTTGCTCAATAGTGCTTACCCCCTTCTAAAGGATGCAGTTTCTATCCTTCAGCGCCTCAAAGAAAAATATGAGGTTAATACAAATTATATCGATAGAGTTATTGAAAGACTTGATGCTCTTAAAAGACTTGAAAACAAATATAAAAAGAAGATTGAGGAGATAATAGAGTACCAAAAATTAGCAGAAAGAGAGTTATCAGATTTAGAAACTATGGATGAGCAGATAGAAGTTCTCCAAAGAGAGACTGAAAGAAGAGAGAGGGAATGTCTTAATCTTGCTACTGAACTGTCGATTAAGAGATCTTTAGTTTCACAGAAAATTGAAGAGAAGGTAGTATCAGAATTGAAAGAACTCGGTTTTGTTCATTCGGAGTTTAAAATCTCCTTTAACAAAAAAGATTACTTAGACGAGGATGGTTTTGATGATGTGGAGTTTCTCTTTTCAGCAAATCCTGGCGAACAGTTAAAGCCTCTTATAAAAATTGCCTCTGGTGGTGAGCTTTCGAGAATAATGTTGGCTCTTAAATGCGCAGAAATTGGTTTTTCTGAAGAAATCAAGAGAGATAAAGATAATACTGAAAGAAAAACTTTAATTTTTGATGAAGTTGATGCAGGGATAGGGGGAGTTACAGCCCAAAATGTTGCTAAAAAATTAAAGGAAATTTCTAAGAATTATCAGGTTATTTGTATAACCCATCTGCCCCAGATTGCTGCTATAGCTGATCACCATCTCCTGATAAAAAAGACCTTTTCTAAAGAAGGTGCTAAGATTACGGTAGAAGCTCTAAAATCTAAGGATAGAGAAGAAGAGCTTGCAAGAATGTTAAGCGGTGTTATAAGTGATACCTCACTCAAGCATGCTAAAGAATTATTGAACACTCTATAAGCATGGAAATACCCTTTGAGAGATGGTATGAGGCTATTTTCATTAGGAGATCGAGACGTCAATTTATTAATAAGCCATTGCCTACTCACCTTTTCGAACAACTAAAGGAAATCTGTCTTAAGTTTAAGCCTTTTAATGGAGTCAAGTCGATCCTCATTAACCAATCTACAGATTCTATTTTCAGAGGGGCTATTGGTAAATATGGCAGAATTAAAAATGCTCCTCTATCAGTGGCCTTTATTGGTAATAAAGACGATCCTTACATAAACGAGAAGGTAGGATATACTGGAGAGGGTATAATCTTAGAGGCAACTGCTATGGGTCTAAGTACCTGTTGGGTGGCCGGGTTCTTTAGACCCCAAATTGTAGCTGAGATTGTAGGAATATCTAACGATGAAAGGGTCTTTGCTGTAAGTCCTATTGGTTACTCCTCAGAGAAATTGACTTTTGAAGAGAAAATCATGACTGTCTTTGGGAAAACTCATAAAAGAAAACCTTTAAGTGAGCTCATAATTGGGTTCCAGAACAATTCTTTAAGTGGCTTTATTAAAACTATCCTTGACTCTGCAAGACTTGCCCCTTCCGCTGTCAATCGCCAACCTTGGAGATTTACCATAGAATCAGATGGCATATTAGTCTCTACAGATAATACTCGTGATTCCTTTAACATCTCTAAAAGGTTGGATTGTGGAATAGCAATGCTCCACATAGAGGTCGCCTCTTTAAAATGTGGAATAAGAGGACATTGGCAGTTCTTTGAACCACCAAAGGTTGCCAAGTTTTTCTTTAACACTTAATGATAAACTCAAACTACCATCGGGGCTTAAAAACTAATAGATGTAATCTGTAGCTAATTTTAGAGGGTGCTGTTATTTATAGCAACCTTTATTAGAAAGCAACTAAAAGATTAAATTTTATTCCCACTCTATGGTCCCAGGCGGTTTTGAAGTTATATCGTAGACAACTCTGTTTACTCCTCTAATCTCATTAATGACTCTATTAGCTATATTCTCCATAACCCCATAAGGTAATTTTGCCCAATCGGCAGTCATACCATCTAAGCTTGTAACAGCTCTTACAGCTATTACATTTTCATAGGTTCTTTCATCCCCCATAACCCCAACGCTTTTCACTGGTAGAAGAACTGCGAAGGCTTGCCACAACTCACTATAAAGTCCTGATTTTTTTATCTCTTCGAGGACAATTGCATCGGCCTTTCGCAATATCTCAATCTTTTCCTTTGTGACATTTCCAATACATCTTATTGCAAGTCCTGGACCCGGAAAGGGGTGTCTATTTATGATTTCCTCCGGCATCCCAAGTTCTTTACCTAAAAGTCTAACTTCATCCTTGAAAAGTTCTCTCAGTGGTTCAATAAGCTGAAGCTTCATTCTCTTAAGAAGCCCACCAACATTGTGATGGCTCTTTATAGTAGCTGAAGGACCCTTAAAGGAGGTGCTTTCGATAACATCGGGATATAAGGTTCCTTGAGCGAGAAATTTAACACCCTCTATCTTTTTTGCTTCTTCTTCGAAAACCTTTATAAACTCTTTACCAATAATCTTTCTTTTTTTTTCGGGATCTTTTATCCCGTCCAATCTTTTTAAAAACCTTTCTGAGGCATCGATACATATTATCTTTAAGTTAAAGTTTTTTCTTAAAGTTTCTTCCACCTTTAATGCCTCATTTTGTCTCAATAGTCCATTGTCAACAAAGATACAGGTTAGAGCATCGCCAATAGCCTGATGTACTAAAAGAGCGGTCACAGAAGAGTCAACTCCACCACTAATTCCACATATAACCTTTTCACCTTTAACCTTTTCTGCTATCTCATGCTTAGCTGTTTCTATAAAGGATTTTATCGTCCAAGTGGGAGAACACCCGCAGATATTGAAAATGAAGTTAGACAAAATTTTGGAACCTTCGATAGTGTGGACCACCTCTGGATGAAACTGTAAAGCGTACAATCTATTACGGCTATCAGCTATAGCAGCAATGGGAGAATTATCCGTATGGGCAATGATTGAAAAATTGTTTGGTAACTTTTCTATTCTATCTCCATGACTCATCCAGACCTTAGTTTTAGAAGATATGTCTTTAAAGATATCATTTTCTTTATCTAAGATTAGTTCTGCTCTACCATATTCCCTTTTAGCAGCCTTAGAGACTTCGCCCCCAAGCAGATGTGCCATTAATTGCATCCCATAACATATTCCTAAGATTGGGATACCGAGTCTGAATATCCCTAAGTCAGGTATAGGAGCATTCTGTTCGTAAACACTGGAAGGACTACCTGATAGGATAATCCCTTTAGGTTTAAAGTCTTTAATTTTGTCTATGGAGGCATTAAAGGGATATATCTCAGAATAAACTCTATTTTCCCGTATTCTTCTAGCTATCAATTGTGTATATTGGGATCCAAAGTCTAAGACGAGAATTCTATCTGAGATAAACATTCTACTGGTCTATTCTATAGTTAGGCGCTTCCTTTGTGATTATTACATTATGGACATGACTTTCTCTTAACCCTGCATTTGTGATCCTAATAAATTTTGCATTCTTCCGCATTTCATCGAGATTTCTGCAACCACAATAGCCAAGGCCTGAACGTAATCCACCAACTAATTGATGAACACTGTGTGAAACAGGACCTCTATAGGGGACTCTACCTTCAACTCCTTCTGGGACAAGCTTTTTCTCATCAATACCTTCCTGCCCATATCTGTCTTTAGCTCCCTCTTGCATAGCTCCTAAGGAACCCATACCTCTATATTCTTTATAAGTTCTACCCTGATAAAGTATCAACTCTCCAGGTGATTCATCGGTGCCTGCAAAAAGACTACCTATCATTACTGAATGGGCTCCAGCAGCTATAGCTTTGGCTATATCTCCAGAGTATTTTATACCACCATCCGCTATAATAGGTATATTGGCTTTAGAAGCTACCTCATAACAATTCTTAATAGCTGTCAACTGGGGGACTCCGGCTCCTGCCACTATCCTTGTAGTACATATCGAGCCAGGACCGATCCCCACTTTTAAAGCATCAGCACCGGCCTCTATAAGGTCCTGTGCTGCTTCAGCGGTGGCTATATTTCCAGCAATTACTTCTATGTCGAAATTCTTTTTAATCTCTTTTAATGTCTCGATTACTGCCTTTGAATGACCATGGGCTGTGTCTATGGCGATCACGTCAACACCAGCCTTAATTAATAATTCAACCCTGTGGAGAGCTTCTGGTCCAACTCCGACTGCTGCTCCAACCCTTAATCTACCCATATGATCTTTACAAGCGAAAGGATATTTTCTCTTTTTTTCGATATCTTTGATAGTTATTAAACCTTTTAGATTAAAATTGTCATCAACAATTGGGAGCTTCTCAATTTTATATTCATGTAATAATTCTTTTGCCTCTTCCAAAGTAGTTCCAACGGGTGCAGTAATTAATCTCTCACGGGTCATAACATCACCTACTCTTTTGTCGAGATTTGTTTCAAATCGTAAATCTCTGTTAGTTAAGATGCCCACGAGTTTGCCATTGACAGTAACGGGCACTCCAGATATTTTGTATCTTTCCATCAATTTAACAGCCTTGAAAATTGGCTCGTCAGGTGCAATAGTAATCGGATCTACAATCATACCACTTTCAGATTTTTTTACTTTATCCACTTCGAGAGCTTGTCTTTGAGGAGACATAGCTCTATGAATTATCCCGATTCCTCCTTCACGAGCAATGGCTATAGCCATATTTGCTTCCGTTACTGTATCCATAGCAGCCGTTATAATTGGAATATTTAACTGGATATTTCTTGTTAAGTGAGTTGTTACATCCACATCTCTTGGCAATATATCTGATTTTGCAGGCAAAAGCAAGACATCATCAAAAGTTAGACCTAAAGGCAAAATATCTTCAAGCATACAATACCTCTTTGAAATTATATGGAAAATTATAACATTTTTTAAACTTTAGCTTTCCGATTTTTTATACACCTCTAAGTCCATCACCAAAGATATATTTATGAAGCTGAATGTTTAGCCTCACACTTAGCTTATCCTCAATAATCCATTTAGCTAAAAGATAGGGAGAAAGCAATTTGTAAGCTGGGGAAAAGAGGACTTTGCATTTGTCGAATAAATTGTGGGTGATCGAAAACTCTTTTGCCCACTCATAATCGTATCTGTCTGTGAGGACAAATTTAATTTCGTCATCCTTTTTGATAAAATCTAAATTTTTTAAATACATTTTCTCATGCATGCCGCTACCAGGAGTTTTAATATCCATTATGATTACAGCCTTTGTATTTATATTTTTAATACTTTGACTACCGTTTGTTTCGATGAGAACTTTAAAGCCATCTCTTATAACTCTATCGATAAAAGGCAACACTTCTTTGTATTGAAGAAGGGGTTCGCCCCCTGTAATTTCAACCAGTCTTACTCCGTATTCTTTTATTTTCCTATAAATCTCTTCTTCCATAAGTTCTATGCCTTCCTCATAGGCATAGGAAGTATCACAATATGAACATCTAAGATTACACCCCGATAATCTAATAAATATACAGGGCAACCCTACATACGAAGACTCTCCTTGGATGCTAACAAATATTTCGCAAACTTTCATGAGATTATTATAGCTGTAAATCTCCAATTTTTTCTTTGGAAGATACATTAAATTCTTAAAAGATCTTTATCTTCGCATACATAGCAGGTGCAGCCTTTATTCCCTCTTTAAGTTTTGAATGCTAAGTCCTTTAAAATCTTTTGAGAAAGATTATTTCATTATACTTCAGATTAAGAGATTTCGGTTCTCTTAGGGGGAGAGTGGTTAGATCTCTTCTTTTAATCTTTAAAACGAAGACGTGCAAAGTAAGCCCTTTGTTCTAAAAATCTTCCTAAAGATAGTTGTGATCGATATGCAGGAATATGTCGTTGAAC
>JAOAEO010000053.1 GCA_026416735.1 Thermodesulfovibrionales bacterium | reverse complement strand
CTCTATGCTCTTTGTCTTGAGTGCCTCCCCATCTCTTTGTCCACTGTCTTTAAAGGGTATCTATACTTTTATCGACTGCTACATTGAAGGTCTTCCCCCTGCTCCTTAAAGGCTCCATTATAACTATAGTATTCACTGTTAAGATAAGCAAGTTTACCTCTTAGTAAAAGTCCATAAGGGCTCATTATTGCTTATATTACATCTTCTACTACATTTCCTTTCCTAAATTGGTGATAAACTATTAGTGGTAGTTCTTTAAATGTTGTAATAATTGGTCTCTATCCCTCTACTCTAAGATAATCTTCTTATGCTGTGTGATGTTTTAGACTCATAAGAGGAAGCTTTTATATTTTTGATAGGTATCTGTCGGCAGATTAGGGTTATTTATAAGCTTCTTTTGACCTTTTCAGGAATGATTCCTTAAATAAGTAATTTCTGAGTTAATGGTTTAATGAATTTACCGCAGTTCCTTTTAAAAACTCAATAAATACAGAAACTATTGTAGGTGTTAATGGTATGCTTTTTGTTATTAAATTATTAAAAAACTCAGGAGGTGTAAAATGAGAGGAATAGTTATGTTGGTTATGTCTTTAATCTTAGTTCTTCCTTTTTGGGCATTGCAGATAGGGGCATCGGAGCAGCCTAAGGACTCACAAGTTGAAAGAAAGGCTAACACAAAGAGTGACGGAAAAAATGCATCCACCAAGGATGCAAAAAAAGCATCTATTGTGGAGACTAAATGTGGAAAATGTCACAAGGGAGATAAAGATGTAAGAAAGATCAATGAAGCAAAGGGTATAAAGAATCTTGAAGAAATGATAAAGCTAATTAGACAAGGACAGAAAGCTGAAATGCATAAGAAGATTACCGATAAGGAACTGAAGGCTGTTGGAAAGGAACTTTTTGAAGTCAAAAAAACTGTAGAGCCAAAAAAGAAAGAAGAAATAAAGAAAGATGCTCAACAACCTAAAGAAAAACCACAAAAAAAGAAACCAGAAGGATGTTAATAAATTCAGTTCTTTTAGTAATTTTCATTTAGGCAAAGGTTAGTTAAAATGCCTTTGCCTTTTTTTAACCAAACAGTCTTTAAAACATTCCTATTAGTTAATTCTTTTGTTTTTTTAACTTCCTTATGTCTTTTAGCCTTCCAATTCTATCATACTCAAAACATGTTATAGTAAAATTCTATTTTGTAAAATACACATAGAGTTGATTCAAAAGAGATGTGACTTTGTCAATTTAAGGATTAAGGGTTTCCCTAAAGATATAATTCTTGCTTGAAATTCCAAGAAAATACTTATGAAATCCTTAAGTATATGTGTTATACTACTGGCGATTTTATTTCTGAGGTGAATTTCTATGAAACCGAAGGTTTTTCAGAAAGTTCTTCCTCTTCTACTAATTATGTTTATGTTTGTAGGAATTTCAGCATCCCAAGAACCCCTTGTAAATGTTATTGAGATAAAGGGATTAAGACGTATAGATGAAGGAGCTCTCAGAGCTAAAATGTCTCAGAAGATAGGGGAGCCCCTTGTACAAGAAAAAATATCAGAAGACATTAAGACAATATTCAAAATGGGTTATTTTGATGATATAAAGGTAGACATCGAGCCATTAGAGGGAGGCTATAAAGTTATCTTTGTTATAAAAGAGAAACCTACGATCATAAAAGTTGATTTCCAGGGTAATAGAGAGTTCGACGATTCAAAATTGAGAGAAATAGCCACCATTAATCCTGGTGCTTTAGCTGATATCGCTTTGATAAATGATGTTGCTATCAAGTTGAGGAGCTTTTATGAGGGAGAAGGGTTTTATCATGTTAATATCGTACCAGTTGTAAAAAAAATTAGCGAAGAAGAGGTGACTCTTACTTACCAGATTGAGGAAGGTAAGAAGGTAAAGATTAGGAATATCATTATAAAGGGTAACAGATTTTTGTCTACAAAGAAGATCAAAAAGGTTATGAAGGTTGAGGAAAGAAAGATCTACTCATTTATTGTAGGTGGTGGTTATTTTAAAAGAGAAGAAATGAAGGCTGATATTGAACGGATAAAGGATCTCTATTATGATCATGGCTATTTGAACGTTGCTGTTGCAGAGCCAATAATAGAGCTGATCGGCAAAGAGGCTATGGATATAATTATAAACATTTCCGAGGGTCAACAGTACAATGTATCTTCCTTTGATGTTACAGGCAATGAGGCAATACCCCGTGAAGAGCTTATAAGATTAATAAAGCTCAAACCTAAAAAGCCTTTCAGTAAGAGCGTCCTTAAGGGAGATGTAGCATCAATTACTGATAGATATGCAAATCATGGTTATGCTCTCGCTGTAGTCTCTCCTGAAGTTATACCTGATGAAGATAAAAAGATGGTAAAGATTGTATATAGGATTACAGAGGGCGAAAAATACACTATCGGAAGGATAAATATTACAGGTAATACTAAAACTCGTGACAAGGTAATAAGAAGAGAGATAAGGCTTGATGAAGGAGATGTATTCAATGCAGCTCTTTTAAAAAGAAGTTATGAGAGATTAAATAATTTACAGTTTTTCGAGACAGTAGAGATTATACCCTCTCCTAAAGTAGAGACGAAGGAAGTAGATCTTGAGGTTAAAGTTAAAGAAAAACCGACAGGATTTTTAAGCATAGGTGGTGGTTACAGTTCTGTCGATGGTTTCATAGGTATTATTGATATAACCCAAGGGAATCTCTTCGGAAGAGGTCAATATCTAAAACTAAGAGGGCAGATAGGTGGTAAAAGCACCTTTTATGAATTCTCCTTTAAAGATCCTTGGTTCATGGATAAGCCGATCTCTTTTGGCACAAGTATTTACAGAACGGAGAGGGAATATGGTAATTTCGATAGAAAATCGAGCGGTTTTGAGCTCTCCTTTGGAAAAAGTTTTTGGGAATATTGGCATAAATCCATAGCTTATAACTTTGAAAGAACAACTATCTTTAATGTCAAACCAGATGCATCTGTAGTGGTTAAATCTCAAGAAGGAAAAAGGACGACAAGCAGTATCAGTCCAGCTATTGTGAGAGATACAAGGGATAGTTTTATAGATCCAACAAGGGGATCAAGAAACTCTTTATCTTTAACCATTGCAGGGTTAGGGGGTACTAACGCCTTTATAAAAGTATTACTCGATTCTGGTTGGTATTTCCCCCTTTTCGATGTTACATCCATTCATTTTAGAACAAGAATAGGATACGCTTCGGGTTTATTTAATAAAGAATTACCACTCTACGAAAGATATTATGTTGGGGGCATTTACACTGTTAGAGGTCTTAACTATGGTGATGCTGGACCGAAGGATGTAAATAACGAACCTTTAGGTGGTGAGAAAGAGCTTATTTTCAATGCTGAATATATTTTCCCAATTTTGAGTGAATTTAAGCTTAAAGGTGTAGTTTTCTTCGATGCTGGACGTGCCTACGATAAACATGAGACCTTTGGCAGTGACCTAAGGTACACAACTGGTGCGGGTATCAGATGGATTTCACCAATTGGTCCTATTAGGATCGAATGGGGGTTCAATCTTGACAAAAGAGCTGGAGAACCTTCAAATAAGGTTGAATTCACCTTCGGTACATTCTTTTAAATTTTTTACTATTTATGGATTAGTCAAAGCTTTTTAGATTGCCAACAAATAACTATAACTTTAAGTTACAATATAAAGACTTGCTAAAGCAGGTGCATTTTGAGAGAAAAAGGGAGGAGTTAATGAAGAAGAATCTATTTTTTTGTGTAGCAGGTTTATTTCTATCTTTTGCAATTTTGCTATCTATTTCTAATGCTGAGGAGGTAAAGATTAAACTTGCCATTGTAGATCTATACAGAGTGATAAACGAGTCAGAACCCGGCAAAAAAGCCAAGTCTGAACTTGAGAGTTTAATTAGATCTAAGCAGTCTGCAATCGAAGAAAAAGGCAAAAATATAGAAGCCTTAAAGGCTGATATTGATAAACAATCAGCCGTTATTACTGCTGAAGCAAAAAAAGCTAAGGAGGAAGAACTGGAACGACTTATTAAGGACTATCAAAGATTAGTCTCAGATTCACAGTCTGAAGTTAGGAAAAAGGAAAGCGAATTGACTAATGAGATATTGAAGCAAGCAAGGGAAGTCATAAACAAGATAGCTAAGGAAGGTGGTTATTCATTAGTTCTTGAAAAGGCAGATGGATTAGTCCTATATTACACAAATACTCTTGAAATAACTGACAAAGTGATTAAGAGAGTTAATGAAATTAAATCAGAAACAAAAAAGGCTGAACCAAAATCAAAACCTTCTAAGAACTGAGATATTATAGTTAAATCGAGCTTTTGCAGCTTTTTCTATAATACTGATGAAATTAAGTGAAATAGCAAGAATAGTTGATGGAAGGATTATTGGAGATCCTGACTTAGAAATTATAGGGGCTGCTGGAATTTTAGAAGCAGAAGAAAATTACATAACCTTTGTTTCCGAAAGAAAATGGCTGAACTTCCTATCAACTTGTAAAGCATCAGCAGTAATAGTCAAAGAAGAGATAGAAGGGCTTTTAAAGGCTCAAATAATAGTCAAAAATCCTTTGTACGCCTTCTCTAAGTTGCTTAAAATCTTCTATCCCTCAGTTGTTAGTCAGAAGGGCTTAAGCAAAGATGCCTATATATCTAAAAAAGCTCTTTTAGGTGATAACGTTATTATTTTGCCCTTTGTCTATATATCAGATGGAGTTCAGATAGGTTCTAATACCATCATTTATCCAAATGTTTATATCGGTGAGGATGTAATCATAGGTTTAAACTGTATCATATATCCGAATGTCGTCATTCAACAAAGAGTTAAGATTGGCAATAATGTGATTATACATCCCGGTGCAGTTATAGGATCAGATGGATTTGGCTATGTGCAGGAAGAGGGGGTATATCATAAAATTCCGCAAGTTGGAACAGTTATTATTGAAGATGATGTTGAAATAGGATCAAATACAACTATAGATCGTGCTACCACTGGTGCTACAATCGTAGGTAAAGGAACGAAGATTGATAATCTTGTTCAGATCGGGCATAATGTAAAAGTCGGCAAAAATGTTATTATAGTATCTCAAACAGGAATTGGTGGTAGCTCAAAAATTGGTGATGACGTTATCTTAGGTGGCCAAGTGGGCATAGCAGATCATGTTGTTATAGAGGATGGTACCACAATAGCTGCCAAAGCTGGTGTAATGGGAAAGGTTGGCCGTGGAGTTTACTCTGGCGCTCCTATATTGCCACATAAAGAATGGCTAAGAGCGATTGCAATTTTTAATAGACTACCAGAGTTGAAAAAAAGGATTGAAGAACTGGAAGAAAAAATTAAGCAAATAGAGAGTTCTTCTTAAACCTTCTCATTTATATGTCTTAAGTCTTCATAGCATTCAAGTTTAACCTGAAACAAAGTAAACACTTTCGATTAGTTAGTATGTATGGAGGAGGTATGATAGATATCAATGAGATAATGGGTATCCTTCCTCATAGATATCCAATGCTTTTAGTAGACAGGGTTACTGAATTAGAGTCTAATGTAAAGGCAGTGGGAGTTAAAAATGTTACTTTTAATGAACCCTTTTTTCAAGGACATTTCCCTGGCAACCCAATAATGCCCGGGGTTTTAATTGTGGAGGCATTAGCCCAAGTTGGCGGAATATTAGCTTCTAAATCTGGTGCAAAGGGAAAAGGTGTATATTTTTTGAGTATCGATAAGGCAAAGTTTAGGAAACCTGTAATTCCTGGGGATCAGTTGATATTAGAAGTCAAAACTATTCATGTTAGAGGAAATGTTTGGAGATTTAGTGGTAGCGCTATTGTAGACAATAAACAAGTCGCTGAGGCGGAGTTTACAGCCATGGTAACAGATAAGGAATTATAAGTCTATGCCAAAGGACATTCATCCAACTTCAATCGTAAGTTCTAAAGCAGTAATCCACGATAATGTCTATATAGGACCTTTCTGTATTGTTGGGGATGGAGTTACAATAAAGGATGGAACCCGCCTAATTTCTAATGTCATTATAGATGGAGATACAGTAATAGGGGAAAATTGTACGATCTATCCTTTTACATCCATTGGTCTGCCTCCACAAGATTTAACTTATAAAAATGAGAAGACAGGAGTCAGAATCGGCAACAATAACATCATAAGAGAGAATGTAACGATCCATAGAGGTTCTGTAAAAGGGGATGGACTAACAGAAATTGGAGATTCTAATTTTATCATGGCTTATGTTCATATAGCACATGATTGTAAAATTGGTAATTCAATTATAATGGCTAATGTAGCCACTTTGGGCGGGCATGTGGTGGTGGAAGATTACGCTGTCATCGGTGGAGTTGTAGCAATACATCAATTTACTCGTATAGGCGCCTATTCAATGGTTGGAGGGTTTAGCGGCGTAGTACAAGATGTGATTCCTTATATGATGGCATCTGGTGAACGGGCTAAACTATACGGTCCTAATGCCATTGGACTCAAAAGAAGAGGTTTCTCTGAAGAGACAATAAATATGTTAAAGAGAGTCTATAAAGTCCTTTTTAGAGAGAAGAATACTTTGCAGAATGCAATACAAAAGATAAAGAAAGATTTTCCTCAAACAGAGGAGATAAAAAAAATTATTGATTTCATAGAGAAGTCACAAAGGGGTATATGCAGATAGGTATTGTTGCTGGGGCAGGTAATTTACCCGCGATTATTGCTACTGATGCAAGACAAAGGGGTTTTAAGATAGTAACTGTAGCTCTTGAGGGTTTAGCCTCTGAAGAGATAAATAAAATATCTGATAAGGTAGAGTGGGTAAATCCTGGAAAGCTTGGTAAGATTATAAAAACATTTAAAGACCATAAAGTCAGTTCTGTTATTCTTGTAGGTAAAGTTCCAAAAACCCTTTTATTTAAATCTAAAATTAAGCCAGATTTAAGAGCTATCAGTTTGCTTAGATCCATAGATATTAAGAGTGATGACATAATTTTAAAAGCCATTGCAGCGGAGATGAATAAAGACGGCATAGAGATCATTGATACGGCGAGCTTCAGTCCTCATCTTCTAACTCCTGCTGGTCCTTTGACAAAGAGAACCCCTACCAAAGAGGAGCGAAAGGATATAGACTTTGGGTGGCATATAGCAAAGGAGATAGGAAGACTCGATATTGGACAGACAGTAGTTATTAAATCACAAGTAGTCATGGCTGTCGAAGCTATAGAGGGAACCGATGAAGCGATTATCAGAGGGGGGAGATTAGCAGGTGAAGGTGCTGTAGTTGTAAAAGTAAGTAAACCTCAGCAGGACATGAGATTAGATGTCCCAGTAGTAGGTATGGAAACTCTCAATTCTTTAATTTCTGTCAAGGCAAAGGTGTTAGCGTTAGAGGCTTACAGAAGCCTTATAATTAATAAAGAGGCCTTTTTGAAGTATGCCTCTGATGCTGACATTTGTGTTATCGGCTTAAAGAAATAGATGAGATATCTTAGCATAGTTAGGGAAGGTATCTCAATTATCAACAATTCTTGGCAGTTAGTCTTTCTACATGTAATATCTGCTTTTATCAGTTTTGTTTGTTTTTTCTTAATAGTTGGCATTCCTATATCTATTGCTTTTGTGATATTCGGATTGGACCTTACTGAGATTTTGCGCTCTAAGGATGTTATAGAAGTAGTTCGTCACTCTCTAAATTTATTGAAGAAATATTTTGCAATGGGATTAGTTGTGATTTTAAGCATTTTGATCTATTTTACTGTTGTCGTTGTTTTATGGCTTTTTACAATTTCTGGCACTGTAGGAACTATTGCAAAAATAATACGTGGGGAGCTTTCAAAATATGCCTTTAAGTTTTTTTTATCGGAAGGCAAGAGATTATTTTTCCCTATCTTTGGTTATTCTGCAATCATAGGGATTTTTTTCCTTTTTTTAGCTTTTCTCCTCGGATTATTAGGTGGCAGTATATCTTCAATTATTGAGATAGCAAAAAGTAGAGAAGCAGTATTAGCACTGTTTTTAGGCATATTCTTTTCTGCAATAATATTTATTACGGGGCTTTTACTGATAGTTTTTGTGCTATCTTTAACTGTCTATGGAATTGCACATGTAGCCTTTGAGAAAAAAGGTCCTATAAAGACTTTTAAGCAGACAATCAAATACATCTATGTACAGCCTGCCTCTGTAATTTTTTATAGCTTTTTATTAGTATGTTCTCTAATTGCTATATTTATCATAATATTATTTGGAACACCCATTGTATTGATACCAATTTTAGGTCCTATTCTTTCCCCTCTATATCAAATAATGACAGTATTTCTGCAAGCGTATATAAATCTTGTGGTTTTTGCCTCTGCTTTTTTATACTTCTATGAATATATTACTCAACAAAAGGAGAATAATAAGTTGAGACTTGAAGGAGAGCATGCATTAGATGTCAGTCAAAATTAGATTCTATAAGTCTTCTTTCGCACAGTTTAGTCAATTCTGTCATATACTCAGAAGAAGGATAACCAAAGCAGAATAAGAAGTGACGCTAAAAGAGGCTTTAGAGGTTAAAGCCTCTCAATGATAATTATTATGATAAAATGGATTACAAAAAAACCAAATAAATCTGGTTTTAAAATTTTGAATGTCTTTGTTAGAGGTTGATCTATGGAATTAAATGTATCATATATTCTACCCTTTTTTGTTGGAACTATATTTGGTATTTTTGTTTCTATTACCATAATAAAGATCAGACAGATCAGAGTGGAGAGATTAGATGAGAAGACCTTGCTAATAAAATTACCCTTTTTAGGAAGTATCGAAGTTCTCGAAGAAAAGAACCAAGGTGTCTTTATAAGGGGCTTAGCAGAGTCTTTACCTAATCTTTTAAAACTACTAGATTTAGACACAATGCTACAATATGCACTTAGGTACAATATCAATTATATAGGTATAGAGGGGAACCTTAATGGACTATGGAGCGACAGAAAGCTTGCTTATTGCACTATGTCAAAGGGCTATAAAGGCGGTTACAACATTTATCTTAATCCATCACTAAATTGTGAGGCCGTCTCAAATCATCTAAGCAAACAATTAAATACGGTTATCAAACCTGATGAGGTCTACCCCTTCCTCTTCTTCCATGAAATAGGACACACTACTGCTGCGAATGAAAAGAGTTATTTTACTGCCCTGGTCAATCACTCCCTTTCTGGTGGAAGGCGTTCTGCCCGTAGAAGGCGTGCCCTGAAAAACCTATATCTCGAATCAGAAAGATACGCCGATGAATTCGGCATTCAAGAACTCACGAGGTGGCGACAGACCCGAAAAGAGCTAACTTCAATTTAAACCCTTAGAAACAAACAATAGCCTAAGGATTGTCAGGATTGATTATTTACTTAAGATAAAACCTTTTTATAACGGATGTTCCTCTCCCTTTTTTCTAAAAACATAATATAATCAAGGAGATAGTTATTTTCTTATCTTATTGTAGCCACTAATATATAATTTTATTCTTGATATTTTTTTATTATTTTGCTATTATGTAGACATAATGTATCTCGACAAATCAAAGGTCACAATCAAGGGCAAAACCTATGTTAGATATCTCCTTCGTGAGTCCTATCGTGAAGGCAAGAAGGTGAAGCATCGCACCATTGCTAATCTATCGAG
>JAOAEO010000052.1 GCA_026416735.1 Thermodesulfovibrionales bacterium | reverse complement strand
GCTGTTGAGAATATAAGGCGGAAAATTGCCCCTGAATTAGTCGGTATGGAGTCAACTAATCAGGCTTTGGTTGATAAAACCTTAATAGAGATTGATGGCACAGAAAACAAAAGCAATTTAGGTGCAAACGCTATTTTAGGAGTATCTATGGCAGTGTGTAATGCCTCTGCTGAAGAAGTAGGATCACCTCTTTATAGATATATTGGTGGATGTAATGCTAAGGAACTCCCTATTCCCATGATGAATTTCATAAATGGTGGTGCCCATGCTGATAACAACCTCGATATCCAAGAGTTTATGATTTTGCCTACAGGATTTAAGGATTTTTCTTCGGCTCTCCGCGCTGGTGCTGAGATCTTCCAGACTCTCAAGGCGATTTTAAAAAAACGTGGACTTAACACCTCCGTTGGAGATGAAGGAGGTTTTGCCCCCAATCTTAACTCTAACGAGGAGGCTCTAACTATTATTATTCAAGCTATAACTGAAAGTGGTTATGTGGCTGGTAGAGATGTTTTTTTAGCATTAGATGTTGCTTCATCTGAATTCTATGAAAATGGCAAGTATAATTTTGAAGGTAAAACTATGTCATCGACAGAACTGATAGACTATTATCTCAAATTAGTGGAGATCTATCCAATTATCTCAATCGAAGATGGACTCTCTGAAGACGACTGGGAAGGCTGGGAGCTGATTACTAAAAAACTTGGTAATAAAATTCAGTTGGTTGGTGACGATCTCTTTGCCACAAACACAAAAATCTTAAGAAAGGGCATACAAAAAGGTATTGCTAACTCAATACTCATTAAGCTGAATCAGATAGGGACTGTAACAGAAACCTTAGATGCAATTGAGATGGCAAAAAAAGCTAAGTATACAGCCATTATCTCCCATAGATCTGGAGAGACCGAGGACACCACAATCGCTGATCTTTCTGTGGCTTGCAATACTGGCTTTATAAAAACTGGTTCATTGTCAAGGAGTGAGAGAATTGCTAAGTACAACAGACTTCTTGAGATTGAGCGGGAATTGGGCATATCAGCAGTTTTTAAAGGATTAAGCTATTTTTATAACTTAAACAAACAATTATGAGACAGAAGGTTAAAAATTTTAGGCAACAGGCTGATTCTGAGCGTAAAAAGAGAGATATTTTCTTCCTATTGATAGTCTCTTTAGCTTTTCTGTATATCATTGTTTCTTTCGTATATGGAGAAAGAGGCCTCATAAAATATTATGAGCTAAAAAAGGTTGAAAGGGATCTCCAAGCAGAGATTGAAGCTTTACAAAAGGGTAATGAAAAATTAAGAGCTGAGATCGAGGCCTTAAGTAAAGACTCCTTTTTGAAGGAAAAGTATGCAAGGGAGAATTTTGGGTTAGCAAAGCCAGAAGAATATATCTATCAGTTCAAGGAAGATGAGAAGAGATAAACCCCTTTACATAGCTTTTCTTTGGCATTTTCATCAACCTATTTATAAAGATCCTCAAACAGGTATATATAGACTTCCCTGGGTAAGGCTCCATGGCGTAAAAGACTATCTTGACATGGTCACAAAGGTTGAGAAGTTTCCCTCCCTTAGATTGACTTTTAATATCGTACCTTCACTGATTGAACAACTAAGAGATTATGTAGAGAAGGATGCCAAAGATATCTATATGTTATTAACATTGAAGAACCCCTCCGACCTCTCCGAAGCGGAAAAGCTTTTCATTTTAGAAAATTTTTTTCTTGCTAATTGGGACAATATGATAAAGCCTTACCCAAGATACTATCAACTTCTTCAAAAAAGAGGCTTTCGATTTACAAAAAAAGACTTAGCGAAGATTGCTCGATACTTTACCGAAAACGATATTAGAGATTTACAAGTATTATTCAATCTTTGTTGGATAGATCCAATCCTTAGGGAGTCAGATCCCTTTCTAAAAAGTTTAGTGCAAAAGGGCAAAGACTTTAATGAAGATGAAAAGGTTTCCCTCATTGAAAAACATAAGGAGATACTAAAACAAATCTTACCTACCTATAAAAGAATTATGGAATCTGGGCAAGTTGAATTTTCTGTTAGCCCCTTTTACCATCCAATTTTACCTCTACTTTGGGACACTAACATAGCAAAGGTCTCTATGCCAGACATAGTCCTTCCAAAGAGAAGATTCTCCTATCCAGAAGATGCACAAAGGCAAATTAACATGGCTATACAATATTTCGAAGATATTTTTGGAATTAAGCCTTTAGGTATGTGGCCTTCTGAAGGGTCCGTTAGTATGGAAATAGTAGATGCTATCCGATCGAGTGGTATTAGGTGGGTAGCTACAGATGAAGAGGTATTGGCAAGATCACTCTCTAAACCCTTAAGGGATTCTCAAGGTACTTTGGTAAGCCCTTCTGAACTATACAAACCATATAATTATAATGGCGTTTCTATCATCTTCCGTGATCATATACTCTCCGACTTGATCGGCTTTTCCTATTCAGGATGGAATACAGAAAGTGCTGTTAGAGATTTTATCCACAGACTTAGCCATATTAAAAACTCCTTAGCAGACGATCAGATATGTTTGGTGCCCATAATCTTAGATGGTGAAAATGCATGGGAGTATTATGTAAATGATGGTAATGATTTCTTGGATGGTATTTATAAAGTATTGACCGAAGACGAAAGATTTAAGACAGTCAAAATTTCAGAATTCTTAGAGGAGTTTGGTTACGGTGAAAGCCTTACTTATCTTCACCCGGGTTCATGGATAAATGCTAACTTTAAGATTTGGATAGGCCATGAGGAAGATAACCTTGCATGGGACTATCTCACTCGCACAAGGGATGATCTTGCCTCTTTCTCTCTTTCTCATCCAGAGAAGGATTTAACCGAGGCATGGGAGGCAATTTATGCTGCTGAAGGTAGCGATTGGAATTGGTGGTATGGAGATGAGCATGTAACGGAGACTCAAGAGGATTTTGATGAACTATTTAGGAGTTATTTAATAAAGGTATATGAAAGTATGGGTTTAGATGCTCCCCACTATCTTTATGTCCCCATAAAGATAGAGGCAAGAAGTATACAGCCTCAGATTGAACCCCGTGGTTTTATTTATCCCAAGATTGATGGTGTTATGACAAGCTATTTTGAGTGGTATTTAGGAGCTTTTGTTGATGTCAAAAGATCTGGTGGTAGTATGCATAAGTCAGAAAGTCTCATTTCAGGAATCTATTACGGCTTTAATAAAGATAATCTATACATAAGAATTGACCCAACGAAAAATTTCAAGGAGATAGAGGGAGAGATAATTTTTAGAATTAATATTTTACAACCCATGGTAGCAAAGATTGTATTTAATCCAACCTTATCGAAAAACGCATTTCTCCACATTAAAGACAATGGAAAGTGGGTATGTATCAATGATAATATAAAAGCTGCAGTAGATCACATTTTTGAAGTAGAAATAGCCTTCAAAGATATCTATGCTAAGGAAAATGAAGAAATCCAGTTCTATATTGAATTATTTCATAACGGTAAAAATGGATATTCAGAGGCTAATGATTCCACTAAAAAACTTAATTTACTCGATAGATGCCCCTGGCGTGGCTTCATAAGTGTTACCGTCCCTACCCCCTATTTCGAATCATTAATGTGGTATTGAGTTTAAACTCTCCCTTTAGCCCTTATATAAAAGTCTTTTATTTTTCCTGAAGAATAACTCTATAAATTAAGGTTTTGTGTTAGAATTTTGAAGATTCCTATTTTTGCTGTTTTTGAAGTAATATAAATATCTACCATAATAGCTATTAGCTCTGTTATCAATCTTTTCTTAAATATATTTCTGTTCCTTTCTTGATAGTTTCTACAAAACTTATTCTTTTCTTTTTGTCGCTCTTGTCCTCTTATATTACTCATAATTCTGATTCCTCTATCCTTTCGTTAATCTTTTTGTTTTTATTTCTATTTCTTTTTTCAGCTTTCTATTTTTATAATTTTCTTTTATTCCTATCCCCTTCTTAAAAATTATAGTTATAGAAATAATTAAAATTTTAATGACAAAGCAGGTTTTTAGGAGGCAGTAAAGATGTTTTATTCTTTATAGAGAAGCAGAGGGATTGAGTTTATAAGCTTTGATATGATGTTAGTAATTATTCTAACAAGAGGAATCTTAAAAATATAATGGAGATATAAAGGGTATAAATATACTCAAAAATAGAGATAGAATTCCCAGAAATCGAAACTCATTGGTTGCCTTTGGAGTATAACATTGTCTTCATCTAAAATCATGATACGCTATCACTGGTAATTCTTTAAACATGGTAATTTATAGACCTATATGTTCGAGCTGTTTTATCAATATATTGACTCCTTTTAAGTTCATTCTCTATATTCCATTAGGTGATTTTTATATACCTTAAAAACATTAAAGGGATAGAAGTTTCTTTATTTCTTTTTAGGTGTCTTGCAGAGAAGATATAACATACATGCTAAATCATGTTAAAATAGAAAATATAAAGCCGAAGTGGTGGAATTGGTAGACGCGCCAGGTTCAGGGTCTGGTAGCTGAAAGGCTGTGCGGGTTCGAGTCCCGCCTTCGGCATTTATACTTTACCCCTCTTTAGAAGGACCTTCCTTTGGATATTATAGGGTTTGATATAAGGCTCTTTAACCTCATAAATAAAGGCGCTTCCAATGACCTATTTGATTTTTTAATGCCTTTGCTTAGTAATTATAGCTATTATTTTTTACTGCCCTATTTTTTGTACATCTTATGGTTAGAATATAAAAAGATTAGATCACGGGAATGGAATTTTCTTGACTCTCCAACTTTTGCATTAATTGTTGCTTTTTTTTCATTTATTTTAGCAGACTGGTTAACTAATGAGTTAAAACAATTATTGGGAAGGGCTCGCCCTTGTATAACCTTGGCAGATGTAAGACTTTTAGTGGGTTGTACGGCATCCTTTTCTTTACCATCAAGCCATGCAGCCAACTCTTTTGCTATACTATTGACTCTTTATTACTTCACCAAAAGAAATGTATCAATCTGGGCAATCTTATACCTCAAATTGCTTGCACTCCTTATAGGCTTCTCAAGAGTCTATGTAGGAGTCCATTATCCAAGCGATGTCTTAATGGGTGCGCTGTGGGGCTCTCTTACATCAGTCTTCGTTATTTTTATAGTGAAAATTACCCTCTTAAATGAAAGAATAGGTCTCTGGAGTGGGCTTTTATTTTTCACAGTTATTGGTATAAGCCTTTTTAGGATTTACTATATCCTCAATGGTCCACTCCAGTTGAGCCCCGATGAAGCACATTATTGGGAATGGTCGAGAAGATTAGATCTTAGCTACTATTCAAAGGGTCCCTTAATTGCCTATCTGATTCATATAGGCACATCTATCTTTGGAGATAATGTTTTAGGCGTTAGGATTATGGCTGTGCTTTTTTCTGCCTTATGTAGCTTATTTCTCTATGATTTGATATGGAAAATGTATAATGAAGCAAAAATAGCTATGTTAGGCGCCTTACTCTTTCAGTTTATTCCTCTTTTTGCTCCCTTTGGTATCATCTTTACGATAGACTCTCCCTTTATTTTTTTGTGGATCTTATCTCTTTATCTATCTTGGATTATCCTTAATAGGACACAACACAATCCATCTTTTAATTCATTCTATAGAAAGTTTTCATATATATATATGCCTTGGCTTCTCTTGGGTATAGTGGTAGGATTTGGTCTATTGACTAAATATACAATGTTTTTCTTCTTTTTGTGTGGTTTCCTGTTTCTGTTATTTACAGAGAAGAAAAGCCTTTTATTAACTCCTCAACCGTATCTCTCATTGATAGTGGCAATTTTAGTATTTAGCCCTGTTTTAATATGGAATTCTCAGAATGATTGGGTGACTTTTAAACACTCCTTTGGTCATCTTGGTGTTACAGAAGGATTAAAAATATCGCCAAAAAGCTTTATGGAATTTATACTGTCTCAAATCGGAGTGGTTTCTCCCGTAATTTTTTTTATAATGCTCTACTCACTTTTAAAACAAAGAGAGGTCAACCTAAAAGGGGGTTTTCTCTTTTATTTTTCCGTTCCTATACTTCTTTTCTTTTTGATAAAGAGCCTTCAAAGTAAAGTCCAAGCGAACTGGGCTATGCCTGCCTATGTTACAGGGATAATCGCCTTCGTCGTTCATTATTATGATTTTAAGAAGAACCAAACGATTAGAAAAATTAGTATATTAGGCATATTATTTTTTTTGGGGATATTAATTGCATTAGGGACTACAGTCGTTAGCCATTACCCATCTTTATTGAATTTGCCAGTGAAATTGGATCCCACCTCTCGACTAAGAGGTTGGAAAGAATTAGGAGAAGAGGTCAGCGTTATCTATGAATTGTTATCTAAGAAAGGAGAAACAGTTATCTTTTCCGATAGCTATCAGGTCTCAAGTGAGTTAGCCTTCTATGTAAAGGGAAATCCTATAACATACTGTATAAATCTTGGTAGAAGAATGAACCAATACGACCTTTGGGAAGATATTAATACCTACATCGAAAAAGTTAAAAAAAATAAAGGAGATGTACAAATAAATGCTATATTTGTGAGGATAGGCGTCTCAGATATGCCAGAAGAAATGAAGGAATTCTGCGAAAATTTTGAAAGAAAGGTCTTTATAGTTTATGATAAAGGTGGTAATATTTTGCGACACTATACTATTTTTATTTGTTATAATTTTAAGGGATTCAAAACAGGGAAACCTATAAAATTTTGAGTACAAATATGACTTTATCAGTTGTAGTGCCCCTTTACAATGAGGAAGAAAATGTAGAAATCCTTCATGCAAGATTGAAGGAAGTGCTCGATAGTTTAAAGTTAGAATATGAAATCCTCTATGTCGACGACGGTAGTGAAGATAGAACATTAGAGTTACTTGAAAGGATTCAGGAGAAAGATTCTGACCGAGTTATTGTTTTGAGTCTTAGAAGAAATTTTGGCCAGACAGCTGCTTTTGCTGCTGGTTTTGATTTAGCAAGAGGAGATGTAGTTGTTACAATCGATGGTGATCTTCAGAACGATCCAGCAGACATACCTAAATTACTCGAGGCTATAGAGGGATATGATCTTGTGAGTGGTTGGAGAAAAAAAAGGAAGGACCCCTTTTTTTCAAGGAGGTTACCATCGATGATTGCCAATTGGTTGATTAGTAAGGTTACAGGCGTCAGACTCCATGATTACGGCTGCTCACTGAAAGCCTATAGACGGGAAGTAATCAAAAATCTTAGGCTTTATGGTGAAATGCATAGATTTATTCCAGCCTTAGCCAGTTGGTATGGCGTTAGGATTAAAGAAATAGAAACCACTCATCAGCCAAGACTTAGGGGTAAATCGAAATATGGTATCTCCAGAACTATAAAGGTATTGCTCGATCTGCTAACCATTAAGTTTTTACAGAGTTTTTCTACAAAACCTATGCAGTTTTTTGGACCCATAGGGGTGCTCTTCAGTCTTTGTGGAACGACTATTTGTCTCTATCTCTCCTTTGAAAAATTCTTTTCCGGAGTAGATATTGGAACGCGACCTTTGCTTCTCCTTGGGGTGTTGCTTTTAATAATAGGTTTTCAGTTCATCGGCATGGGGCTCCTTGGTGAGATGATAATCAGAGTTTATCACGAAAGCCAGAAAAAACCTATCTATACTATAAAAAAAATAATTGGTTCTACAAAATAAAAGTGCCAAATCCCTATTCTTTTTCATTTTAAAGCTTACTATCTCAATCACCTTACTCTATATGCTATTGAAAAACATTGGAATTGATGCAATCATAGGATATCTAAGGGTTTTACACCCTCTTTTTTTTATTTCTGCCGTTGGACTTTATATCTTTTCGATTTTTATCTCTTCTATAAGATGGTCACTCTTTATAGAACAAAAAATAAAATTGAAAACTCTCTTTTCAATATATATGATAGGGTCCTTTTTCAATATCTGCCTTCCTGGGATTATAAGTGGGGATGGTGTTAGGATTTATTACTTAAGTAAAGAATTAAAAAAGGGTAATTCTTCAAGTGTTTTAGATAACAGGTCATTAATTAGTCAAAAACCAAATGTCGTAGCCGTGGCATCAACCTTTATGGATAGATATTTGGGGTTACTTGCTCTAATGATTATCGGGATAATAACTTTTCCTTTTGGCTTTAAATATCTTGAGGAATCCTCAAAAAGACACCTCTTTATTTGGTTAGTGCCATTTCTCTTTATTTTTCTTATTATGGGAAGTTTACTTCTATTTAAATTAAATTTTTTTAAAAGGTTCGAATTTTTCTCAAATATGGGTGACTACTTAAAGAAGTATAGTTCAAGAAGAAATATAATGGTAGAAGGGTTTATATATTCTCTTTTTATCCAAATATTGAGCATTTTTTCAGCCTATCTATTGTCAATCGGTATGTCTTTAGAAGTTCCGATTTTAACTCTTTTGATGTATATGCCTTTGATTATTGTTGCATCGCTTGTTCCCCTTTCAGTTTCTGGTATTGGTGTTAGAGAGGTAGCCTTCGTCTTTTTCCTTAGTTCAGTTGGGATTTCGCCTACAGTTGCAATTGCTCTTTCCATGGCGTGGTATCTCTCTATAGTCATAGCAAGCTTAGGGGGATTATTAGTCTATTTAAGATTTAGATCCTAAGACGGATATCTAAAGACTTTCTCAATTGATACATTGAAATTGCAGAAATTTCTACTGTCAATGTAATGATGATTTTAGATGTAAATCTTTCACTCCCTTTATAAGGCAATCCATAATATACTATTTATTAACCTATGAAGAGGGGCTCCTAAAATCTCTAAGGAAATAACTAAAAAGTCTACTCTTCAGACTACTCTCTATATTTAAAAATTATAGAGAAGGTCTTAAAGTAAAGCACAAGACAATTAAATCTTATGAAGAACATAATTTTTAGATTAAAGACCTATACTGCACATTCTCCAAAGATGTATGGAGCCATAATTAACATACGGACAGAAAAGTTTAAAGCCCCCCTTCTTCGATAGTGAAGTAATTAAATCAAGACTTAAGTAGACCCTATAATGATGTAACCTTTACAAGTTAAAGACCACCTCCTTGTATGTATATTAAGCTTTAAAACGGGCTGCTTTATAGGAGGCAGAAAGTAAGGGGATTAGTAACCAGCACTTAGTAGACTTCTTTACTAAATTGAATTGTTATGATTGAGATACTTTAGGAAAGCCCTTAAATAGGCTAAATAAATTTAAATAGTATCGAGCATCTTTTAATTAAGAGAGTTTTATTTTTTTTATTGTAATACTATGATAAAATTTGTATTAACAGAATCTAAAAGATAATAAGGAAGTTGAAATATAGCAGATAGGGCTTTTTTAAAGACAGAAGTTCGCAATTAAATGGGTATAGGAAAAAAACAAAATACTCCTGAAAAAGTTGCTTCATGCCCTTTGGAGGAAGGCGTATGCTCTCATATCCAGTCCCTTAAGGATCTTAAAAAACTTTATTTCTCTATTCTAAGTGCTATACCTCATGCAGTTGTAGGGTTGAAAGACCGCACAGTTATCTTTGCAAATGAAGCAGTAGAGCGAGTATTTGGTTGGAAACCCGATGAGGTAATTGGTAAAAAGACGAGGCTCTTCTACCGTAGTGATGAGGACTATGAGGAGATCGGGAAGCGTTTTTACCCAATCCTTGAGAGGAGAAAGACTCATATTGATGACTTCCCTTGTATAAGAAAAGATGGGACAGAAATTATCTGTAAAATAAGTGCCTCAGTGATAGGTGAAGAGATGGTGGATAAGGGTATAATCGAACCGCCTTCCCTAAAT
>JAOAEO010000051.1 GCA_026416735.1 Thermodesulfovibrionales bacterium | reverse complement strand
AACTTATTGAGTCTTTGAAGGGTTATAAAGAAAAAGTTCCAATAACTGAAAAAGCTACTCTCGAATGGGATAAAGATTTTATCTTTATCGGAAGGACCCAAAGGGGCTATGAGATAGAGTTTGATGCAAACCTCCAATGGGGGTGTAAACCGACAGATGCTCTTGTCTTGAGTTTAGCAGGTTGTACGGCTATCGATGTAGTAATGTTTTTACAAAAGATGCATGTGGATTTAACGAGTTTTAAAATAGACATTTTGGCTGAGAGGAATCCCACCCCGCCCCAATATTATAAAGCTATAGAGTTAAATTTAATTATTTCTGGAAAGAATGTAGATCCGAAAAAAGTCGAAAGAGCTATATCCCTCTCCCATGAAAAGTATTGTTCTGTTTATCATTCATTAAGAAAAGATATGGAAGTGAAGGTAAAATATCAGATCAAAGAGGAATAGTTTTTATAATAGATTTAATTGGAGAGAAAGAGACTTTTGTAAATTAATCGATAGTTTTATAAAGATGCTATTTTTAAGATCTTTTTATGAGGAGCTTAACTCACGCTACTGAGTATTTCTGATTAATGGATTTTTTTGAAATTGTCTGCCCATAAATTTTTCTATGGGTATGAGGAGCACTTTAGATGTTACAATTTCTATTGGAGTAAATGGTTTTGGAAAAATATCAAAAATGTTTATTGGAGAAGATCTATGTTGTTAGGTGTAAATATCGATCATGTTGCTACTATAAGAGAAGCAAGAAAAACCTTTGAACCAGACCCTGTAATGGCAGCTACTCTTGCAATCTTAGGTGGAGCAGACGGAATCACAGTCCATCTAAGAGAGGACAGAAGACATATAAATGACAGAGATCTAAGGTTATTGCGAGAGTTTGTGCCCTGTGAATTGAATCTCGAGATGGCTGCAACCGAGGAGATGATCCAAATAGCTAAGAAGATTAAACCAGATTTAGTTACTATAGTGCCAGAAAAAAGACATGAACTTACAACAGAAGGCGGGTTAAATGTTTCTGAGAATAAAGAGCTTTTAAAAGATGCCATCAATAGAATTAGGGAATCTCAAATTTCTGTAAGTCTTTTCATAAATCCTGATATAATTGATATCGATATTTCTAAAAATCTTGGTGCAGATATGATAGAGATTCACACGGGATTGTATGCTAACTCAAAGGGTGTCAAGAAAAGGGAGGAATTAAATAAAATTGTCGAAGCTGTAAAAATGGGCAACAAAATAGGACTATTAGTTAATGCTGGACATGGTCTAACTTATTATAATGTTTCAGAGATTGCCTCTATTCAGGGTATACGAGCACTTTATATAGGACATAGTATTATATCTCGTGCAGTTCTCACAGGTATTACAACTGCTGTGAGAGAGATGAAAGAGATTATAAGATTGGCTACAAGACATTAGGCCAACCAGCATTTGTATAATGAAGTTGACATGAATTAAATAGTTAGCTTGCCATGAAATGTAAAATCTGCGAAGGCGAGTTGAGACTTTCTTTTACTTGAACGTCTGTTTATTTACTCTGCAAGGTTTGTGGAAAGACCTATCAAATCTCAGAATATATTGACGAGATAGATGACAACATGTGGAGTCTTATTAGCCTTAGACCGAGTGACAGAGTATGAATTTTTTTCAAAGGTAGCGTTTTAGATGAAAATAGTCATCTAAAGTTAATAATGACTGTAAATCCAATTTTCATTTAAGGAAGGTGGGCTATTTATCTGTTCTGCAATTTACAAGATATTAGCTTGTGTCAGTTATATGTGCGATAATTTCTTCAAAGTATATTTCACCCTACATTGAGTAAATCTATTCTGTTACCCCAGAAATATTGTAAAGCATCTATTAATTCGGGGTAAGGTGCTAAGGAGTGTCTCTTTGCAAAAAATGAGAGAACCTCTTGACGAGCCTCTTCGAGTATTTTAAAGTCTCTAAATATATTTGTGATCTTAAAGTCTGGCATCCCAGATTGCTTGGTGCCAAAAAATTCGCCTTGACCTCTTATTTTTAAATCCTCCTCAGCTATAACAAATCCATCATTTGTATTAGCAATAACCTCAAGCCTCTTTCTGGAATCATCATTGGCTTTACCTTGGACTAAAACACAGTAGGATTGTCTGTTACCTCTTCCAACCCTCCCCCTCAGTTGATGTAATTGAGCAAGTCCAAATCTCTCTGCATTCATAATGATCATCAATCCAGCATTTGGAACATCTACTCCTACTTCTATTACAGTTGTAGAAACTAAAATTTTTATCAATCCCTCTTTAAATCTTTCCATTACAGACTGTCTTTCTTCTGATTTCATTCTACCATGAAGTAATCCAATAGAGTGATCTGGATATCTTTTCTTAATCTCTTCATATCCTTTAATGGCAGATTGGAGGTCTATCTTTTCTGATTCTTCAATGAGAGGATATACGATATAAATTTGACCGCCTCTCTCTATTTCTTCTTCTATAAATTTGAATCTGTAATTTTGCCTTCCTCTATCTAAAAGAATTGTCTTAATTGGTGTCCTCCCTGCGGGCAATTCATCTATTATAGAATAATCGAGGTCTCCGTAAAGAGTTAGAGCAAGAGTTCGTGGGATTGGAGTGGCAGTCATAACGATTGTATCAGGATTTAACCCTTTTTTCTTTAACAATGCTCTTTGCATAACGCCAAATCTATGTTGTTCGTCTATTATTACTAATCCAAGATTTTCAAAAACAACACTTTCTTGAATTAAAGCGTGGGTACCAACTACTATGTCAGCTTTATTTTTTGTTATTATTTCAAAAGTCTTGTTTTTGCTATCTATTTTTTTGCTACCAGTCAAAAGTTGAACTTTTATATCTATGCAATTCAATAAATTGCAAATATTTAAATAGTGTTGCTCAGCAAGAATCTCCGTAGGAGCCATGAGGGCTGCTTGATATCCACTTTCAACACAAGCTAACATTGCTAAAAGAGCTATAATAGTCTTACCTGAACCCACATCCCCTTGAATTAATCTATTCATAGAGGTGCTGGCTTTCATATCTTCTATTATTTCTGCAAAGACCCGCTCTTGAGCTTTAGTAAGTTTAAAAGGTAGATTTTTTAAGAGAGTATCAATATACTTATAATTTGGCGAAAATGATATTCCGAGATTTTTATTGCTCAAGTTTTTTAATAGTGCTATACCAGCTTGGAAAATGAATAATTCATTAAAGACGAGTCTTTTATGATAAATACTTACCCCACTATTCAGTTCCTCTAAACTCAACTCAGAGGTGGGGAAATGCACCTTTTCTATACTTTCCCTAAGATCTGGAAGGCCCTTTTTATGCACTATTTCTGATGGGATAGGGTCGGTAATATAGGGGATAGCCGAAGTCAAAATAGAGTTCATCAGGCTTCGCATCTGCCTTTGCCCCAATCCTTCTGTGACTCTATAGATAGGAACTATTCTGCCTAAATGTAGGTTTTCTTCAGATAGAGTGTCCCTATTTAAAATCTCAAATTCAGGATTTAGCATCTCTATACCTGTCATCCAATAATTAGTTTTCACCGTACCATAAAAAATTACCTTGTCTTTAGCCTTAAATGTCTTTTCTAAATAAGGCTGATTGAACCACTTAGCGGTTATTATCCCCGTTCCATCGCTGACTATAACCTCAAATATATCTAATTTTGGTTTTCTGTAATTATTCAAGCTCTTTACGTTGGTCTTTAAAATTCTACCAACAACAATGGCAGATTCATCAGGTTTTAACTCAATTATATTTTTAAAGGTTTTTCTATCTTCATATCTGTAGGGGAGGTAAAACACTGCATCTCTTAAAGTATTGATCCCAAGGCGAGCTAATAATTTTGAGCGGGATGGACCTACACCCTTTACATATTGTACAGGGGTAGATAAATCCTTTTGTCTGTTCATTATAGATGTTACATTTTTCTGAAATTTATCTTATTTTAATTTACTATTTAAGCCTTTTCTATGTCTTCAATTTTAATCTTTGAATACTCTGACTCGCTAATAATATCGATGTCCCATCCAGTAAGTTTAGAAGCAAGCTTGATGTTTTGACCCCTCTTACCTATAGCAATTGAGAGTTGGTCATCATTAACAACTACCATCGCAGTCTTTTCTTCTTCATTAACACCTACCATATTGACGCTTGCAGGAGTTAAAGCACGTGCTATATAGACTCTTGGATCACTACTCCAAGCGACTATATCAATTCTCTCTCCCCTTAATTCTCTAACGATAGATTGTATTCTCGTTCCTTTCATTCCTACACAAGCTCCTACAGGGTCGATAGATGGATCGTTTGACATAACAGCAATCTTTGTCCTCTCTGAAGGTTCTCGAGCTATACCTTTAACAACTACTATGTTATCGTTAATTTCTGGCACCTCGAGTTTCAAAAGCCCAAGTACAAACTCGGGGCATGTCCGAGAGAGTAATATTTGGGGTCCTTTAGAGGTTTTCCGTATATCGACTAGATAAGCTTTGACTACCTCATCTCTTTTAAAATTATCGTTGATCAATGTCTGATTTTGAGCAAGCATTACCTCGAAGTTTCTCAGGGAACCATAATAAAAACCCTTCTCTCTTCTTATTATTGTAATGTTAACAATCTGTCCAATTTTATCCTTAAGTTCATCATATATCACGTTTTTCTCGATCTCCCTGACCTTTTGCAGAAGAACTTGTTTCGCAGTCTGTGCTGCTATCCTCCCAAAATCTTCTAAAGAAATAGGGATCATAATGGTATCGCCTACAGTTTTATCTGGATAAGCAGCTTGTATATCCTTCAGAGCTATTTCTTCCCTCTTATTAACAACTTGATCAACTACTCTCTTAATCTCAAAGGCTTGAAGGGAGCATGTGGTTGGATCAATATGCAAGCTTATATTCTGATTTGAGCTGTATTTCTTTTTTGCTGCAATAGTAAGGGCAGACTCTAATAATTTTATTATGGAGTCCTTTGGTATACCCTTTTCTTTACTTATTTGAGTTATGAGGTTGCATAATTCCTTTGACATCTTCTATATACCTTAATTTATAAATCAAAATTCAATTTCCAGAGTAGCTTTAGATATCTTATTTATTGGGATAAAAATATCTTCTGCTTTTCCTTTTTTTTCGAGTAAGATTCTAATCCAATCTTCACCAACGTCTATTATTCTGCCTTTGAAAAAAGTTTGATTATTGATTTTTTCTAAAGTGACTATCTTTATTAACTTACCAATATTCCTTTTGAAGTCTTTTTGTTTTACTAATGGTCTATCTATACCTGGGGATGAAACCTCTAAAATATAAGGAGTTTTAATAAGGTCTTCCACATCCAAAAGGACACTCAAGCTTTTACTTACCTTTTCGCAATCATTAATCGTAACTCCACCATCTTTATCTATTAGTACTCTTAATAGAGTTCTTCTACCAGTTCCCTGAATTTGGACATCGTAGATTTCAACCCCTTCATCAATAGCTACTTCAGAGGCTATCTCATAAATTTTTTGCTTCAACATCTCAACTTTCATATCTTAAATCCTAAAATAAAAGAGTGGGGATTACCCACTCTTTTATTTTAGTTTAACGATTTTTTGTGAAAAAAAGCAACACCACGAGAAGTCTAAATTAAACTTCTCGTGGTGTGTATCAAATTATTTCTTAGGTGGTGCTGCTGGCTTTGGTGGCTCTGCTGGCTTTGGTGGTTCTGCTGGTTTAGGTGGCTCTGCTGGCTTTGGTGGCTCTGCTGGCTTTGGTGGTTCTGCTGGTTTAGGAGCTTCTGCTGGTTTAGGTGGCTCAGGTGGTTTTGGTGGCTCAGCTTTTTTGCATCCAACTGTAAAAGCAACCAAAAGCATCAAAGAAAGAATTATTGCCAAAAATTTTTTCACTATCTAATCACCTCCTTCCATTTTAAAGTAATAGCAATTAATGTACATTGAGCTAACACGTCGTGTCAATTTAACATATATATTAATTCTTATCAAGTAATAAATCAAGTAGAAAAATAATAGGTAGTGTCAATTTTTAAGTATAAATTCCTTTAAGAGGGTTTTTCCCATTATTCATTCAGATGATTAGCACTGCCTATACAATTCTCTCAATGCTTTGATCATTATTGAAAGAACTCATAGGACTTGCTTTTCTTCTTACTTCTCTCAAGTCTGTCTCTTTTACATCTATAGCTTTAAACTTTATCATGTAATTGTCGTTGAGTTAAAAATTCATCAATGATCACAACTAAATAAGGTTGATTACTACCCTGAATCCCACTATGTAAGACTTCAATAGATATAATATAAAAAACTCACAACTTAAGATTTAATTAAAAATGATTTCGCAGGCTAAGGCTGCGACTATCTTCTTTTAACTCTGAATCCCGAATTCCCAAACCCTGCGATCAACGGGCTGGCTAAAGTCTATAAGACTACCAGACACTATTTCGAAAATCTAATAGCAATTATGATTTATCTATTTATTTTCAAAGGCAACTATAGAAGTGAAGCAACTCTTCTATATCCCTCTCTATGCATCTGACTGCCTTAGGTGCTATGGTAATCTGTTTTCCCCTTTATTATAAACTTGTTGAGCATCCTTTCTGCTACTGAATATTGCCCTTGCCTCTTTTATACTCTCCTTTAGATACTTCTTCTTAAGATAATTTGCAACATTCCTAAGCTTATGCACCCAGCACCACTTTTTCTTTAAAAAGGGATATACTGCTACATTTTCAAGTCCAAGATTTCCATCCGTTATAACCAGTCCCCTTGCCTCTCCTATGAGACCTATACGATAAAGGTCCTTTAAAATCCTCACCATCTCTTTTTTCTTTTGAAAGCTTTACCATAAAGTCTATAAGCTCTCTTTTGCCATCACCCCTTATGCCGTAGGTTTACAGGTACTGCTCTCTCTAAGCACTAACCCATCAAGAAATAGATATAGATGTCTAAGGATTATGCCACTTCCATACTTTATGCCTCTTATCTTTGGCATTTTTATTTCAAGCCTCCCATTCTTAAAAGCTATCCATCTCTTTGGATATCCATTACAAGACCGCTTCTGCTCACTTTGATGTTCCACAGGGTCTGAAACCTATGAGCATTTCTCACTTTACTTCAAGGGATATCTCTATGAACTTCTTCCTTTACTGCCTTTTCCTCTTTCTACCAAAAATCTTCAGAGCTCTACATTCTTTCCATATAAATCTGTTAAGGTTAATTTAGTCAGTTCCTTTACTTCTTATGGGTGTATCCTCCTTTCTTTTTGTTCCTGCTTAAAACAATGGAGAATAGACCCTTTATATTTCTCTCTCTTCAAGTTTTTACACAGAAGATTGTACACTACCGTATGGATTCATGCTTGTAAAGAAATGTTTTATTAGATTAATCTAATGATAAATAGAATGATTAAGCACTATAATTTGTAAAGATCTTTTTACCCCTTCTTTTTATTAAGTCAAAAAACTTTAGATCTATAATAAAATTAGACGGAAAATTCAATTAGCTTTCTACTAAGGGTGATCACTTCAAAGGGAGAGTGTTTGATTGGATAGGCTTTCGGCGACTTTATAGAACCGATGTTGGAGTTAATTAACTAAAATTGAAAAAAGTTACTGTGAGTTAATGAACTCAAGAATCCTATTCTTCATAATCTTTTATTCTGAGCGGAGGGGGAGGGATTCGAACCCCCGATGGGATGCAATCCCATAACGATTTTCAAGACCGCCGCTTTCAACCTCTCAGCCACCCCTCCAGTTTAAAACATAATTAACTTAGGATAGCAAAGTTCCGATAATGTTGACAACTTTTCAGAATTACTAATCTCAACTGAGAACTATTGCGTTAGTCATGGATTAGGAGGTCAAATTTAAAATCTGAAAGCTAAAATGGTAAGATGTTAGGCAGTCTAAAACCTTTTTTGCCGCCACTCCTTTTAACTATTTTCATCATCTTTTTCATTTCTAAGTACTGTTTGATTAGTCTGTTGACATCAGTTACAGAGGTGCCGCTTCCCATAGCTATTCGTCGTCTTCTACTACCATTAATTATAGTGTGGTTCATTCTCTCTTCTGGAGTCATTGAATTAATGATGGCTTCAATCTTTACAAATTCTTTTTCGTCAACCTTAACATTTTTTAGTGCTTTATTCATCCCTGGTATTAAGTTGAGGATATTTTCTAATGGCCCCATACTCTTTATTTTTTTCAATTGTTCTCTTAAATCTTCAAAAGTAAATGTATCTTCTATGAGGGTTTTTCTAAGTTTTTCAGCTTCTTTTTGATCAAAGGCTTGTTGGGCTTTCTCGATTAAAGTGATAACGTCTCCCATCCCTAAAATTCTCTTTGCTATTCTGTCGGGATAAAAAGGTTCGAGCATGTCGATCTTTTCTCCAACTCCGATAAACTTGATAGGTTTACCCGTGATACTTCTTATCGATAAGGCCGCGCCGCCTCTGGCATCGCCATCCATTTTGGTGAGAATAATTCCACTTATATTAATCTGTTCGTTAAAAGTCTTAGCCATTGTAACAGCATCTTGGCCAGTCATAGCATCTGCTACAAGTAAAATCTCCTTAGGATTTACTTTAGAGATAATTGCTTTCAGCTGTTCCATAAGCTCTGAATCAATATGTAGCCTTCCAGCAGTGTCAATTATTACAATATCCCTGCCTTCGAGTTTAGCCCTTTTTAGAGCTTCTTCACACAAAAATGATGGATCTCTAATTTCCTTAGAGAAGTGAACAGGTATATCAATCTGTTTGCCAAGGGTGATTAATTGATCAATGGCGGCAGGTCTTTGGAGGTCAGCAGCAACCATTAAAGGTCTTCTACCTTCTTTTTTAAAAATTCTTGCAAGTTTTGCACAGGTAGTCGTCTTTCCAGAGCCGTGGAGCCCAACCATCATGATTGTGGTTGGAGGATTAGGCGATAATTGCAATCGCTCATTTGATTGCCCTAAAAGGAAACACAATTGCTCATAAACTATCTTAACTACTTGTTGACCTGGAGATAAACTCTCTAAGACCTCTTTACCTATCGCCTTCTCTCTAACACCTTGAATAAAATCTTTAACTACTTTGAAATGGACGTCAGCCTCAAGAAGAGCCATTCTTATCTCTTTTAGAGCGATATCGACGTCTTCCTCTTTCAATATCCCCTTGCTTTTTAATTTCTTAAATATACCATCAAGTTTTTCAGATAAGCTTTCAAACATCTATTGCTCCCTTAAAAGGACTTTTAAGAATTTCTGACTTCTCTGCATCTCAATAAATCTGAGAAAAATCATTATTTATCATTTTTGCAAGAGTCCTCAAGATCCTCTAAGATAAATTTCGCTGTTTATAAGAACGCTTAGAGAGTGAACTTTACTAAGGATTGGGTTGTAAGAAAACTTATAAAAGTGAATCTATTTTTGCCTTAATCTGTTGTTTAGGAACAGCTCCTACAATCTGGTCTACTTTTTTACCATCTTTAAAAAACATTATTGTAGGGATACCCATAATCTTATATCTACTTGCTATGTCAGCATTTTCATCGGTATTGAGCTTTCCAATTTTAACTCTACCAGCGTACTCTTTAGCTAATTCTTCTATTGTTGGAGCTACCATTCTACAAGGTCCACACCAGGCAGCCCAAAAATCAACGACTACAAGTCCATTAGACTTAAGAACTTTTTGCTCCCATGTATTGCTCGTCAATACGATTACACCTTCAGCCATCTAATAAGCCTCCGTTATTAGTTAATATTAAACTTACTAATTATATCTTCAACTTTTTATACTTGTCAATTGCCTGTATAGGCTGCCGAATTTGGTATCAGAAGTTTTAAAGTCTAAAATATCTCCTTCTCTCTTTTGGCTTTTAAAAAAACAAAACAGATACACTATCAG
>JAOAEO010000050.1 GCA_026416735.1 Thermodesulfovibrionales bacterium | reverse complement strand
ATCACCATGAAGGATGGACTTCCCTACAACATCTATGCTGCCCATCTAATGCCTCAAGGTTCTAATAGAAAGATCGAATTATTGCAATCAAATTTTTACAAGTTCGATTTAAACTTTGCCACATTTATCAATTCCTTAGAGAGTGAGATGGATCGAGCGAGGACATTCAACCAGAACGATAAGAGAGAGAGAGCAATTACTATAAGCGCAGATAAAAGGCCCTACTTTGAGTTGGAGGAGTTAGTGGATGAATTAAAGGAACTCGCCGAATCTAATGATATAATAGTACTCGATACAGTAATCCAAAGGCTTAAGTCTATTAATCCTAAATATCTTGTTGGAGAAGGCAAGCTAAAAGAGATAATCATAAATGCAATGGGTAAAGGAGCAACATTACTGATATTTGCACAAAATCTTACACCCTCACAGGCAAATGCGATAGCTGAAGCAACAGAATTAAGGGTTATAGATAGAACTCAGCTCATATTAGATATCTTTGCCAAAAGAGCCCATAGCCGGGACGGCAAAGTACAAGTCGAATTAGCACAACTAAGATATGCACTTTCAAGGCTTGTTGGTAAAGGTGTAGCCATGTCTAAACTAATGGGTGGTATAGGCGGTAGAGGACCTGGTGAGATGAAGCTCGAAATCGATCGCAGAAGAATAAAGGACAGAATTGCACACCTGGAGAGAGAACTGGTCTATTTAGCTGAGGCAAGAAAACAGAGAAAGAGGAGACGAGTTGAGAAAGGTCTTCCCATCGTCTCTATAGTAGGATATACAAATGCAGGCAAATCAACTCTCCTTAACGCCCTAACAGAGAGCAATACCTTCGTTGAGGATAAGATGTTTGCAACCTTAGATACCTCAAGCAGAAGACTGAGATTCCCTCGAGAGAAGAATGTAATAATAACCGATACAGTAGGTTTCATCCAGGACCTCCCGGAAGACCTCCTCTCTGCCTTTAGAGCTACTCTCGAAGAATTAGAGGATGCCGATTTACTGATACACCTTGTAGATATATCCAACCCGAGGTTTGAACAGCAAATCCTATCTGTAGAAAAGCTCTTAAAGGACCTTAAACTCATCGATAAACCTCGTATCATAGTATTCAACAAGATAGACAAATTACCTTCTAACGGTATAGAAGCCATACTGTCGAGATATAATGGTATAGCCATATCAGCCCTTAATAAAGAGACCTTCCCCCCATTGCTTCAGGCTATCGAAAACATGCTTTGGGGAGCTAAGGCTGTCGCTGTAAATTGAGCCCTTTCGCTTTTCAAAATTTAAAGTTTTTGAATTTATCCTATCTTTATCTTTTATAATAAAGTTATGGAATTCCTACCAAAATGGATAGCCTGGGAGATAACCAGAAGATGCAATCTTAAATGTATCCACTGCCGTTCTTCTTCTGAATTGATTGCAAAGGGGCACCCAGATCTTCCACTAAAAGATGCTTACAAAATTATTGATGACATATCTAACTATGCAAAACCAGTTATGGTCATCTCTGGAGGTGAACCCCTTTTAAGAGATGATGTCTTCGATATCGCCTCCTATGGCACCGAGAGAGATTTGAGGATGTGTCTTGCCACAAATGGCTCCTTAGTCGATAATTTCATCTGTAAGATGATAAAGAAGTCAGGAATTCGGATGGTCTCACTAAGCCTTGATGGCTCAACAGAGAAGGTACACGATGATTTTAGGAATCAGGAAGGTGCCTTTAAAGGCACCATTAATGCTGTAGAACTTTTCAAGCGCCACGGAATAGAGTTTCTCATAAATTCTTCCTTCACTAAGAGAAACCAAGATGAGATACCCAAGGTCTATCGCCTTGCTAAAGAATTGGGAGCTACAGCATGGTATATGTTTATGATAGTTCCCACTGGTAGAGCTGAAGAAATTATAGGTGAGTTAATATCTCCTGAAGACTATGAAGAGATATTACATTGGCACTACCATATGGAAAAGGAAGAGAAGGACTTGCTCGTTAGACCAACTTGCGCCCCCCATTACTACAGAATAGTTCTACAAAAGGCAAAGGAGGAGGGCATTAAATTTGAAAGGCGATCTCTCAAATTCTCTACAGGTGGATCAAAGGGATGTATAGCTGGACAGCTCATCTGCTTTATCAATGTTGATGGAGATGTCCTTCCCTGTAGCTACTTCCCTCTTTCAGCAGGGAATATCTTCAAAAAACCTTTTAAAGAGATTTGGGAGAATTCAGAATTGTTTAAAAATATTAGAGGATTTAAATCTTATAAAGGTAAGTGTGGAGTTTGTGAATTTTTAAATGTCTGTGGTGGCTGCAGAGCTCGAGCTTATGCTAGGTCGGGAGATTACCTCGAGGAAGAGCCTTACTGTGGCTATACTCCGAGGAGGCTCACAAAAAGCAGTCAAAAGGAGGCTAAGTGAATGATACCTTTCTAAAAGCTTGTAGAGGAGAAAAGACCGATTATACCCCTGTCTGGATCATGAGACAAGCAGGTAGATATTTGCCCGAGTATCTCAAAGTTAGGGAAAAGGTAGACTTTCTAACCCTTTGTAAAACTCCCCATTTAGCGGCAGAGGTTACGATCCAACCATTAGATATCCTAAGGGTTGATGCTGCGATACTCTTTTCTGATATTTTGATACCTCTTGAGCCAATGGGGTTTAAGCTTCAATTCTCAGAGACAAAGGGACCCATAATTCACAATCCTGTCAGCACAGCCGATGACATTAAAAGACTAAGGAATATAAATCCTGAAGAAGACCTCCCCTTTGTCATCGAAACAATAAGGATCCTCCTCAAAAACATCTCTGTGCCTTTAATTGGATTTGCTGGAGCGCCCTTTACGGTGGCTACCTACCTTATCGAAGGAGGTAGCTCAAAGAACTTTTTGAAAACAAAAAGGATGCTCTATCAATCTACTGAAGACTTCTTAGAACTTATGGAATTAATCACCGATAACACCATTAAATATCTCCTCTCTCAAATAAAAGCTGGAGTTCATGCTATCCAACTCTTTGACACTTGGGCTGGGATTTTAACTCCCTATGACTTCTCGAAATATTCCTTACCGTATATTAAAAGAATCATTTCTGCCATAGACCATTCAGTCCCTATAATTTATTTCGCCTTTAACTCAAGCTCTTTACTGGATTTGATCAAAAACTTATCTGCAGAAGTCATAGGCATAGATTGGAGAATCGAAATCTCCAATGCCATAAAAAGATTGGGTAAAACCGCCTGTGTCCAAGGGAATCTCGATCCTTGCATCCTCTTTGGTGACGAAGAATTGATCAAAGAGAGGGTTCTGAGAATCCTTAAGGGTGCTAAGAAAGCAAAGGGTCATATATTCAACCTTGGTCATGGGATATTACCAGAAACACCTGTAAATAAAGCAATCTTTATGGTAGAGACTGTGCATAACCTCTCCATGTCTTGAATCTTCCGATCCATAAAAATTCTGGTAGCCCCATAAGTGATAATTCCATTTCATCATGAAAAAACTTATATATAAATATCTTAATAAACTCCACCAACAGCGCCTCGCAGATAAAGAAAAAGTTATATTTTTAGCTATGGATGCCGACCTATTTTCCAATAGACCTTTAGAGGGAGAAGCCTCTGAGTTAAGCAGGCTCTTCAATTTAATGAATATTAATTCCATCATCTTCTCCGAACCTTTGGAACCATACAAGACTATTATGGATGAGCTAAGCAAAGATGACCATCTAATACAATATAGACCAATGAAAAAAGAAATCTTCGTTAAAGATTACAAAAGAATTACACCCTCAGATTCTGAAACGAGAACTTTTATGCACGATATAATCATCTTAGATACCTTCGATTGTGAGGCAATTAAGAGAGCTCTATCTCTAAGAAAGGCAGCCATTATTAAAAATAGAGGTATTATCTCTCAAGGCATCTTAACACCAGAACAAGCCTATGTCTCTTATAGCTCCACCTGTTTTGCTCTCTTTGTGAAATATTTCACCGATGCCCTCCACTATATTGAATATTGTGCTAAAGCAGGGATTAATCCTGAAGCTGATTTTATTAAAAATCTTAAGAGAATTCTCCAATATTTAATAGCAGATAGCTTTATTGAGAGGGATAGAGACTGTTTTTATGATCTTACCATTCTTGAGTTGCTCGATTATTTATCGGCAGAAGGAAAACTAAAATATGACTTTCCTCTATCAGTCTATGTCAAACCCTACGATGAACATAGTGTAATAAAGATCATCTCTGAAGTAGGTAGAATAATCATCGAAAACCGCCTTGTAGACTCCTATTTTGGTAACATATCCTATGTATTAGAGGATAAGATTTTCATAAGCCAAACGGGTAGCTCTCTCGATGAGTTAAATGGCAATATAGAGATTGTGCCCTTAGAGGGGTCCTCTATTAGTATAACCGCTTCCTCAGAATTGCCTACCCATAGAAAAATCTATCTTTTAACGGGAGACAACGCCATATTACATGCTCACCCACTCTTTTCGGTAATAATGTCTCTCTATTGTGATCTAATCAACTGTGAGTTTTTCAACTATCGCGAAAATTGTCCTACAACCTGTAAGGATAAGAGATACATTGCCTCAATCCCTTTGGTATGTGGAGAGATAGGAACGGGGCGCGTAGGACTTGTTAATACAGTACCTGAGAGGATGGCTGAAAAGGGATGTGTAATAGTCTATGGACATGGAGTATTCACTTCAGGGAAGGATACCTTTTTAGAACCACTTAAAAAAATCTTTGAAATAGAAAACACCTGTCGGAGTGAGTATTTCAAGAAGATGGGAGGATTTCTAAGTTCATCGACACAAACTCTATAGGGTAGTTTGCTTCTAATGGGATTTTAAGGGTGCTTTAACTTTCCAAAAATTCTAAGATCTTTAAATGGTAAGCATCTCTTCAAGGGTTATCTTGATGCCATCTGAAAGAGCAGTGAGGTCATAACCACCTTCTAAGGTAAAGATTACTGGCTGTGAAAAGGCAGTGAGAATAGATTTCACTATAGCTCTTAGACCATCATTCGAAACTCTCATACTTGCAAGGGGGTCTCTCGTGTGGAGATCAAAACCTGAGGATACAAGAACAATATCGGGATCGAACTTCTCAATTAAACCCGGGAGTATGTCTTGATAGATATGTATATATTCCCTATCGCCAGAACCGGCATACATAGGTACATTATAAGTAAAACCTACTCCCTTGCCTATACCCTTTTCTCTGTCAGCTCCTGTGCCAGGATAGTAAGGATACTGGTGTGTACTAAAGAAGAATACGGTGTCATCGTCGTCGAAGATATGTTGGGTACCATTACCATGGTGAACATCGAAATCGATTATAAAGACCTTTTTATATCCTTTCTTCTGAGCATATCTCGCTCCAATAGCCACATTATTGAAGATACAAAAGCCCATTCCCCTACTTACCTCTGCATGATGTCCTGGAGGCCTTACAGCACAAAAGGCTCTTATAATAGTTCCATCGTGGCATTTATCGATCGCTTCAAGAATTGCTCCAACAGCATATTGTGCTACTTCGAGACTATTTTTTGATACATAAGTATCGGGATCGAGATAACCAGAACCTAAAGCTTTGACTTTTTCTATGTATTTGGTAGAATGGATTAAAGCTATCTCCTCAAAGGTCGCCAGTCGGGGCTTTAGATGAACGAGCTTATCCCAAAGGTCTGAATTTTTAAGAACTTTTATTAGATAGATAAGACGCTGTTTGTTTTCTGGATGCCAGTCTCCCGTTTCATGAGCTAAGAATATGTCATCGTAGACAAACCCAACCTTTTGCATAATGAAATTATACATAAAACTATTTTTTTTGTAAATACGCCCTAAAGGCTTCTATTTAAGTCTTTTCTCCATGCTTTTCATAAAACTTACTGATCTTATCTTTAGCAACTGTACTTTTTTGAAAATACTCTAAGTCTGGCTGCCATACTGTGAAACCTCCTCCAGCTTCGTATTCTACTTAATGTTGGGAATGTCTTTATAGAATGATCCATTAATCCCTAATGTAACATATGTATCTCATTTAAACGGCAAAAAGTGTAGAAAGATGATCTAAACAAAGAACTTAATTCAGTTTTTAGATAAAATTCTATTTATTAGATGCTACGCCTAAATCTGAAAATTCCTCAAAACTCCTATGGAGATGATACTAAGATAAAGTAAAATTTATCTTGAAGAACTCTCAGTATTGTATTAAGAGCAGCTATACAAAGAAGTCTTTCAACACACTTTAATTAAACAAAGAGGAATGGCATACTATCTCACTAAATCCCCCTTATTTATTGTTACTCCTTTTGTGCTTATTACTACTTCTTCCATAGGTATGTTCTTCATAGCTATATTTAAGGCCTTTTCAATTATTTTTGGGAGTTTTGAGCAACAGGGTACTTCCATAATCAGCACAGTAATCTTTTTTACCTCTACAGTTTTAAATATCTCAATGAATTTTTGTAAATAAATTTCTGTGTCATCTAACTTAGGGCATCCAATTAGCAAAATCTTGTTTTTAAGAAAATCTTTATGAAAGTTGGGATAGGCAAAGGCTGTGCAATCGGCAGCAACTAAAAGATTAGCTTCCTTTAGGAATGGTGCAGTAGCAGGTACTAATTTAATCTGTATAGGCCAATTAGAGAGCTCAGAGGTGTTATAGGAGGTGCTTTCCTCATCTTTATTGTTAATCTTTTTGACAGATTGTATGCTCATAGCTGGACAGCAAGGAATCTCTCTGTCGACCTCTTTTGGAGTTTTATGTTTTAGGTATTCTTCTACGGCTTCTGGATCGAATTCCTCAGCTTCTTTCTCTATTATTTTCAAGGCACCTTTAGGACATTCTCCTAAACAAGCACCAAGTCCATCACAATAGATCTCTGATACTAAACGAGCCTTACCATCAACTACTTCTATAGCTCCTTCAGCACAGGCTGGAACACATTGTCCACAACCATCACAGAGTTTCTCGTCTATTTCAAGTATTTTTCTCTTTATCTTCATAATTTTTCCTCCTTTAAGTTGTTTTAAGATTTATAGTTTATATAGGCTTTTTTTAACCTATTAGTCTTTTTGCAATCTTCTTAGCTACTTCAGTAAAAAACTCCTTATCGATTCTTGTATATATTTCATCTTTGTTTTTATTAGGGCTTTTTTCTTTCAGTTCAAGTTCTAAATCTGTTAATCTATCTGCATCAAGTAGAATTTTATAATTTAAAGATAATTCTTCTACCTGCTTATTTCCTTTTAGCAGCTCGCATACCTCTATGATCATTTCTTCTTTAGCGTTAAGTTTTTTCAGAATTTCTTTGGCAATTGTTTGATTTTCCTCAATGGTAGAACCTAAGTTATAGAAATAAGAAGCAGATAGTAAAACTGCTGGATTTGCTGTTTCTTCTTTGATGATTTCTTCGATATATTTTGTTCTCTTTAAGACACGATTCAACATCTTAAAATTGTTTGCTAAATGTTTTTTTACCTCAATTGCTAATCTGTCTTTGAAAAGTTCCTCCCTTTCTGTTATTAATTCGGTTGGTAGAGAACCTAAACACTGATCTGCATATTTGCAATAGGCAGCACAGCCAAAATCCATCTTAGGATTTACAAATTCATAGCCACACCTTTTACAAATCCTTGTGGGCTCATCTTTAAAGAACTCGACAGGATATCCGCATTTAGGGCATTTAACATCATATATGGCGTTGAAATCCCAAAAACCTGTATCTTGTCCTGGGCATCGAATGATAGCCATCTTTTATCTCCTTATATAGTTTGCCTCTGTTTTTTGTCGTTTTCATGGCAAAAGGGGGGCGAGAAAATATCGCGCCCCCAAAGTACTTTAGCCTAAGATTGCTTTTAAATCTTCATCTGGTGTAGTGATTGGTTTAATATTAAAGTTTTTAACGAGCACATCTAAAATGTTTGGTGTAACAAAAGCTGGCAGAGAAGGTCCAAGCCTTATATTTTTAATATTTAAAGATAACAAAGTAAGGAGTATTGCAACAGCCTTCTGTTCATACCAAGAGAGGATTAGTGACAGTGGAAGCTCATTAACACCTACATTAAACGCTTTAGAGAGAGATAGAGCTATTTGAATGGCTGAGTAAGCGTCATTACATTGTCCTACATCTAAAAGTCTTGGGATGCCTCCTATATCTCCCAATTCTTTGTCAAAGAAACGAAATTTCCCACATGCAAGGGTGAGGACTATGCAATCCTTTGGTACCTTTTCCACGAATTCGGTGTAATAATTTCTTCCTGGTTTAGCGCCATCGCAACCAGCCACGAGAAAGAAATGTCTGATATCTTTATTTTTTACAGCTTCAACAATCTTTTCTGCGACTCCAAGGACTGTATTTCTTGCAAAACCGACCATCACAGTTTTGCCATCTACATCCTCTTGGAAGCCTTCCATGTTTAGAGCTTTGTCTACTATTGGCTTAAAATTATCATTAGAGACATGCTTTATGCCTGGCCAGCCTACTACTCCTGTTGTAAAGATGTTATCTTTGTAAGAGTCAAGAGGTTTTTGTAAACAATTAGTAGTCATCAAAATAGGCCCTGGGAATTTAGTAAACTCTTTATGTTGATTTTGCCAGGCAGTACCATAGTGTCCATAGAGGTGAGAATATTTTTTGAGTTCTGGATAGCCATGGGCTGGCAACATTTCGCCATGAGTATAGACATAGATATTTTTTCCATCAGTTAATTTTAAAATCTCTAATAGATCTTTTAGATCATGTCCTGATACAAGTATGGCTTTGCCTTTTTTAACTCCCAGAGGGACCTTTGTTGGGATGGGATGACCAAAGGTAGTGGTATGTCCTCTGTCGAGTAATTCCATAGTTTTTAGGTTTATTTCTCCACATTTCAGCACAAGTTCCAACCACTGAGCAACTCCGATATCTTTTCTTAAAGTTGCAGATAGCCCTTCATGGATAAAGGAGTAGATGGCTTCGTCTTGCTGCCCCAATATCTGAGCGTGGTCTGCATAGGCAGATATGCCTTTAATTCCGTATATCAGGGTTTGTTGTAGAGACAGAATGTCTGGATCTAAAGATGGATCTGCTTTTATCCCTACTTTCATCCCGTCCTTTATCATTTCTTCCTTTGAATGAGGTGGTATATAATTTGCCGCTTCTTCCTTGAAAAGGACTTTCTTACCAGCAGACTCTAATTGTTTCCCAATCTGTTCTCTTATTGAGACTGCTCTCTTAATGAATTCTACAAAACGGTCAGGATCGAAATTAACATTTGTAAGAGTTGAAAAAAGTGCTTTGACTGTAAATACATCAACCCCAGGATCTAACAGGTTAAGCTTTCTTGCTTCATTGGCATAAAGAGATAGTCCCTTTAAGGTATAAAGTAGTAGGTCCTGTAAAGCTGATACATCCGGCTCTTTACCACACACACCTATTTGAGTACAACCAGTGCCTTTTGCTGTCTGCTCACATTGATAACAAAACATTTTTTGTTCTGTCATAATCATTGCCTCCTTCAGATAATAGTGATTTTACTATACTTTTATAGTAGCTAAAATTAAGATAGTAATCTTTGACTTAAGTCAAATTATGAGAAAAATTTTAGAAACCTTTTAAGAAAGGAATGAAGGTGTAAAGAAATTTACATATTTTGGTTTAAATCTTTCTTAATGTATCATTTTAGCGAGACGATCAAAACTTACAACTTACCTATAATTAAACGGGCTGTTTAAAAGCAATATACTTCTTGAATAATATTAAATTAGGATGAGTAACTCGATTGTTTTGCTTTTAGAGAGATAAGAGAATGCATCTGTCAAGAAATTTGAATATGAAAATGCAAAGTAAGGCAGATATAGATGTAAGAATTTGTCAGTAAATGTTGCCCTTCTAGTATCCACAAACCAGCTTTTGGATAAACCATATCCTTTTTATCTTTGAGGCTGTTCAATAAATAGAAGGATTTTAAC
>JAOAEO010000004.1 GCA_026416735.1 Thermodesulfovibrionales bacterium | reverse complement strand
AACAGCCAATATAGCCCCTAAAGATAGTGCTGAGATGTTTAACGCTTGGGAAAGGGGAGATCTAAATAGAGCAAGAGAAATACATTACAAGCTTGAACCGTTGAATTATGCAATGTTCATAGAGACTAATCCAATACCTGTTAAGACAGCTCTTGCTATGATGGGTAAGATAGAAGAAGAATTCCGTTTGCCCCTTTGTGAGATGTCTTCTGCAAACAAAGAGAAATTGAGGGAAATTCTAATTAAAGCTGGCATTCTTTAAGCTTATAATTGAAGAAGGGCAGTGTTATATTGAGAATTTAAATTGTTATACGTGATTTCTTAACATTAGTTCAAGGGGATGAGGATTGAGATAATACTGCCTTTTTAGATAAGATTCGTTATATTTCCTTACGTAGTGATTAATAATAGTTATAGGGACTATGAGGGGAATAAGTTTTTTGTAATAATTCGAGATTATATCGATTAGTTCTTTCTTTTCATCGGTGGTTAAGAATTTTTTCAAATAACCGAGTATATGGTATAAAACATTAGTATTTTTTTTGACGGTTGCAATGAGCTTTAGAGCTGACATTAAAGTAAATAAATATTCTTTTTTCAATTCCTCTTTGTCTTTCTTACCTGCTTCAGAGACTATCTTACCTAATTGCGTATAATGTTTTGGGCTATGGGCGAGTATTAAAAGTTTATGGTCTGTGTGAAAAGAGATTAAATTTTTAGAGGACCAGTTATCTTCGGTGAGATCTTGCCATCTCTTATACACAAAAACTCTCTCGATGAAATTCTCTCTTAATTCAGGGTTCTGTAATCTACCTTCATCTTCGACAGGAAGAAGGGGAAATTGCTCCATAAAATATTTTGCAAAGAGCCCCACTCCAGTTTTAGGTGGCATCCCGGAACCAGTGTAAACCTTCACACCCCTCATCCCAGAACTTGGTGAACGGCTTTTGAAAATGAACCCGCATAGTTTTTCCTCTTTCAATTCTTCAACTTTTTCAGAAGCCCACTTAAGCATTTGATTGGTATAATCTTTTTTTGTATTTACCGTTACAAGTCTTGGAGAATTGGGATCTCCTACTAATCTCATTGGTTCACGGGGAATCTGCAATCCCATTTCAACCTCTGGACATACACTAATGAAAGTGACGAATTTACCGAGGGTATCCCTAATATAATGATCTAATTTGTGTCCACCGTCATATCTAACCTTTGCGCCTAATAAACAAGAGCTAATTCCAATTTTTATCGGTTCCATGTCACCCCTTTGGAATTAGAAGTTCTCTTAATTATAATTATAATCGGAAGCTTTACTTTTTGAAAGAAACATTTAAAAACTTCTTATTTTACAACTGAATTTGTAAATATATCTTAGTTCTTGTCTTTGTGTTATAATTTTTTATGAGGTATTTAAGAAGAGTGTTCATAGTAAATTTAATTTTTTTAGGTTTTTTATTTTTATATCTTTCATGGCCAGAGGATGGGAATCCTTTAGATAAAGTCTCAGATGTCGCTGGGAGGGAAGTTATATTAGTAACTTTGAATGGGGTTATTAATCCTGTGGCATCTGAGTATATTGGAAAGTCAATAAAAAAAGCATCTGAGAAAAGGGCTGAACTATTGATTATTCAACTCGATACTCCAGGTGGGCTCGATACTTCGATGAGAAGTATTGTCAAGGACATTGGTGGTAGCGATGTGCCCGTAGTAGTTTATGTATCACCGAGTGGTGCAAGAGCAGCATCGGCAGGAGTTTTTATAACGATGGCTGCTCACATCGCAGCGATGGCTCCCGGTACTAATATTGGTGCAGCCCATCCTGTTGCGATTGGTGAGAGGATGGATAAAAAGGCGGCTGAAAAAGCGGTTAACGATGCTGTAGCTTATATTAAATCTATAGCTGAACAGAGAGGTAGGAATGCTAAATGGGCAGAAGAGGCAGTTAGAAGGAGTGACTCAATAACAGAGATGGAAGCATTGAAAAACAATGTTATAGATTTAATAGCTACTAATACTCAAGACCTCTTAACAAAAATAAATGGCCGAACCGTTAAAATGGCAAATGAAAATAGAATAATAAATACCTCAAACGTAACTATTGTTAAAGAAGAATTAGGGATTCGGTATAAGATCCTCAATTTTATCAGTGATCCAAATGTGGCATATTTACTTTTACTTATAGGTTTTTATGGTATCTTTTTTGAACTTACAAATCCAGGCTCCATATTCCCGGGTGTTTTAGGTGGTATCTGCCTTGTACTTGCCTTTTACTCATTTCAAACTCTCCCTGTAAATTATGCAGGTCTTCTTTTAATCTTAATAGGCATCATACTCTTCATTTTAGAGGTAAAGGTGGTATCCTATGGTATGTTAACCGTTGGAGGAATCATCTCAATGGTTCTTGGATCATTGATGTTGTACGACTCTCCATTCCCCTTTATGAGATTGTCTTATGCTATAGTCATTCCTGCAGCAATTATCACTGCATTGTTCTTTATAATCACCTTCAGATTAGCTTATAAAGCATATAAACGCAAGCCTGTAACAGGACAAGAGGGTCTAATTGGATCCCTTGGAGTAGCTAAAACTGATATTAATCTTGATGGTGGGATGGTTTTCGTGAGAGGAGAATATTGGACGGCCTACTCAGATGAGTTAATCCAAGCAAATGAAAAGATAGTTGTTGAGGAAGTCAAGGGATTAAAACTTAAGGTTAAAAAAGCTCAAAATTCTTGAAAAAAATATTTCTATTTATTTACAATAATTCGTCTTTATGAGAGCCTTTGTCACAGGAGCTACAGGCTTTATTGGTAGCCATCTTGTTGAAGTTCTAATGAGAGAAGGTTTTGAAGTAGTATGTCTTACGAGGTCTACTTCTTCTTTGAGATATATTGAAGGTCTAAACTTAAAGCTTGTAGAAGGTGATTGTTGCTGTGCTGAGTCCTTTGACAAGGTTTTGAGTAGTTGTGATTATGTTTTTCATATTGCAGGACTAACTAAAGCGAAGTCTCAAGCAGATTTTTATACTGCTAATGTTGTAGGCACAGAAACACTATTAAGGGCAGTCCTTAGAAAGGCACAGAGGATTAAAAGATTCTTTTTTCTAAGTAGTTTAGCAGCAACAGGTCCCAGTCTTAATGGTGCACCATTAAGTGAGGATTGTGAGCCTATGCCTGTCTCCTTTTATGGAAAAACGAAGTATGAAGCTGAAAAGCGAGTATTTAGTCATAAAAATGATATTCCTATCACTATTATCAGACCACCAGCGGTGTATGGTCCTAAAGATAAAGATATGTTAATCCTTTTCAAAATGATCAAATCTGGGATAGCTCCTTACTGGAGGAAGTCCTCTTATTCTTTCATATACGTGGAGGATCTTGTGAAGGGCATAATCCAATCTTCTTTGAGTAAAGAGGCTGAGGGTTCAATTTTTTTTATTTCTGATGGATTAATTTATTCATCGGATGATACAATTGAGGCGATCTCAAATGCAATCAATAAAAAGCCCCTAAAAATAAGCTGTCCTCCTTTTATCCTGCCCTTTGTCGGGGCATTCTCAAAGATGACAAAAAATGTTAGTATCATTAACTATGATAAGATTAAAGAACTCCGTTACAAAAATTGGACCTGTGACTCTTCAAAGATTCAAAAAAAACTTAATTTCGTTCCCAAAGTAACATTGAAAGAAGGGGCTAAGTGGACGGCAGATTGGTATAGGATACACAAATGGCTATGAATCACGATTTATTTGAAAAATGTTATAAGTTTACTGCACCATTGGAATTACAACAAAGAGGAATGTACCCCTATTTCAGAACTATAGAGAGCGCTCAAGAACCTGAGGTTATAATGGGGGGTAAGAAGATGATTATGGTTGGGTCCAACAACTATCTTGGACTGGCCAACCATCCTAAGGTAAAGGAAGCAGCCATAGAGGCTACAAGAAAATATGGTACAGGTTGTGCAGGCTCGAGATTTTTAAATGGCACTCTCGATATACATGTACAACTTGAGGAAAAGCTTGCTCGTTTTATGAGGAAGGAAGCGGCTTTGATATTCTCTACAGGCTTTCAAGTTAATCTTGGAGTAATCTCTGCCCTTGTTGGTAAAGACGATTTAGTAATAATAGATAAAATGGATCATGCCAGCATTATAGATGGTTGTAGATTGGCTTTTGGGGAAGTGAAGAGATATAAGCACAATGATATAGCAGATTTAGAAAGAGTTTTGATTGAAAATGATGGTAGAGGCAAGTTTATCGTTGCTGATGGAGTTTTCAGTATGGAGGGAGATATAGTTAACCTTCCCGAAGTAGTTAGGCTTACAAAGAAATATAATGCCCGTCTTATGATAGATGATGCTCATGGTATTGGAGTTTTAGGGAAGACTGGAAGGGGGACTGCAGAACATTTTAACTTGGAAAAGGAAGCAGATCTAATCATGGGAACTTATAGTAAATCTTTAGCTTCAATTGGTGGCTTTGTTGTAGGGGATAAAGAGGTAATCAATTATATTAAGCATTTTGCAAGATCCTTGATATTTAGTGCAAGTCCAACTCCAGCTTCGGTAGCAGCTGTTAGCGCAGCTATAGATATAATAGAGAGCGAACCTGAAAGGATCGCCCAGCTTTGGAAGAATACCTATAAGATGCAAAATGGGTTTAAAAACTTAGGCTTCGATATAGGGGTTACACAAACGCCTATAGTTCCAGTAATTGTAGGTGATGACGAATTAGCCTTTAGGATGGTAATGATGTTACAGAATGAAGGGGTTTTTGCAAACGTTGCAATATCTCCGGCAGTGCCGCCTGGTAAGGCATTGATAAGAACGAGTTATATGGCTACCCATACTGATGAGCATCTCGACAAAGTACTTGAGGCTTTTCAAAAAGTAGGTAAAGCCCTTAAACTAATCTAATTAATGGAGTCTTAGATTTATTTATTTCCAACCCATATAATAGTATTGCGGCATTTCACGAAAGGATAAATGTCACAAGAATCCTTAAGAATAGTCGAAGTAAAATCGGACGTAGATCTTCTTAATTTTGTAAAAATACCTCTTTACTTATATTCAGCCGACAATTTTTATGCACCTCAACTCATAAAGGATCAGCTTAAACACTATTCAGCGGCTAATCCCTTTTTTAAATTTGCTGAGGTTAAGTTTTTCATCTCCTATAAGGGTCAAAGGGCGGTCGGTCGCATAGCATCTATAATCAATTATAACCATATCGATTATCATAATGAAAAGGTTGGTTTTTTTGGATTATTTGAATGTATAAATGATAAGGACGTCAGCAGAATCCTCTTGGATGCTGTTTGTGAAGTTTTGATAAAGAAACGATTGAGCATAATAAGAGGGCCTATGAATCTATCTACAAATGAAGAGTGTGGTTTTCTCTTAGAAGGTTTTGAAACTCCTCCAATGATAATGACACCCTATAATCCGCCTTTCTACAATGAACTTATGGAGTATTATGGAATGAAAAAGGCTAAAGACCTTTTCGCCTTCATCTATGATATACCAGAAGAGTTACCTGAAAGAGTGATTAAAGTGGCTGAGATTGCAGAAAAAACAGGTATTAGATGTAGAAAGGTAGATATAAAAAACTTCACAAAGGATATGCTTGCCTTTCGTGAGGTATATAATTCTGCATGGCAACATAACTGGGGGTTTATTCCTCTGACTGAGGAAGAACTCTTTTACTCTGCAGAAAGATTGAAAAAATTGATAGTTCCAGAGTTTACTTTATTAGCCTATGAAGATAAGAATCCGGTTGGTTTTTTTGGAGCTTTACCAGATTTTAATTTAGTACTGAGGCATTTGAGAGGCAAGATTACCCCCTTTAATTTTATTAAAGCATTCTACTATTTAAAAAAGATTACCGACTTAAGGCTTCTTTTATTTGGCATAAAAAAGGACTTCAGAAGGAGGGGTATAGACGCTCTGCTTTTTAGAGAAGCCTTCAGAAATTTTAAAAGAAAAAGATTTAGATTTAAAAGAGTTGAATTTTCTTGGATACTTGAGGATAATCTACCCACAATTAGAATTATAGACCTATTCAATGCAAAACCCTATAAAAAATTTAGGCTTTATGAAAAGAATCTCTGAGGTTCATCTGCCCCCCCTGAGTTCTAAATCCTTTATAATCATGTAGACCATAAATCATACTTTTCTATAAGTTGTTTATAGCATTTAAGAATATCCAGAATTGGTAATGAGAAAGTTTTTTTCTGTCCGAAGCTCATCTCTACTATTCTATGACAATTCTTTGATATTGTTGTCTTTTTCGATATTTTTGTATAAAACTGTAGTCACTAATAGATGTAATTTTTTATGAATAATATTATAAAACGGCAATAAACATACGGAACCCCTTAAAAAGTGGACATAGCTATTTTGTAGAGGTTAATCTTTTTTCAGATTAATAGGGAATATCAAAAAAGGGATGCATTATAAATGAAACAAAGGAGATGGACAGTGAAAGAAAAGATGGCAATTGTTTTGGAAGGGATTAAAGGCAGTAGCTCTGTAGTTGAACTTTGTAGAGAACACAGGATTAGCCAAGCTCTTTATTATCGCCTAAGGGATAAATTTCTTTAAGGTGGAAAGATTGCATCGATAAATGGATGCAGTCAAGATAATGCTCACAAAGCAGAGATAGAAAGACTTCAAAATAGAGTAGAAAACAGGCAATACAGATAGAGATATTAAAAAAAAGAAGAACTGTTAGGGAGAAAATAGAATTGATAAGCAATTAAATAAACAGGGCTATTCAATAAAGGACTTCTTTAATGTTTTTGAAATATCAAGAAGTAGGTATTATAGTTTTAACAAATGAAGAGAGCTAAACAGAAAGGAAGGATACCAGAGTGGCAAATATTGAACAAGATTGAGAGTATGCAGATATGGGAATAGATATGACTAAGTTTATGATACCCACCATGGGGTGGATATATTTAGTTTTGGTGCTTGGCTGGTATACTAAGAAGATACTTTAGCATGGAGTTTTCTTGAGTGGTAGGACTGCTGAATGGAGGGAAGCCTTAGAGAAAGCATTACGGGCAGAATTTCATAGGGGAGTAAGATATGGATAATCCAATAAAAAGAGCTTATCAACTATTACTCTTACTTGGGTTCATTAGTTTATTAGGTGACATAATTTATGAAGGAGGTAGGAGTGTCAACGGTCAGTACCTGAACATCTTGGGGGTAAATGCTGCTACAGTTGGCATTATAATAGGGTTAGGAGAACTATTGGGGTATCTTTTCCGTTTACTTTCAGGCTATTTGGCAGATCGGACGAAGTCCTATTGGCTTTTTACTATTGTTGGTTATGGACTCTTGCTTTCTGTTCCTTTAATAGCCTTAACAAATTCTTGGCAAATAGTAGCTTTCTTAATTGTCATGGAGCGTATAGGCAAGGGCATTCGCACCCCAGCGCGAGATACTATTACTTCTCATGCTGCTAAAAGGGTAGGCACGGGTTATGGTTTTGGCATAGCTGAATTTATAGATCAAATCGGGGCAATAGGTGGCCCACTTATCTTTACCCTTATATTTGTCAATGTGGCAAACGGACTTGACTTGATAAACGCTTATAAGCAAGGATATAACTTTTTTTGGATTCCCTTTAGTTTGCTTTTGTTTGTTTTATTCTTTACTTATTTTAAATTTAAAGATTCTGAAGCACTGGAAAGGTCACTCCATTATTGTAAGAGCAATGTTAAGCTCACTAAACATTTTTGGCTGTATATCTATTTTGTTTTTATCACAACCATCGGTTATGTAAACTTTGCCCTTATCGGTTTTCATCTTAAAAATTTGGGCATTCTTTCAGACAGTTATATCCCTCTTCTATATGCCTCTGCTATGGGTATTGATGCGATTGCGGGAATCTGGTCAGGTAAAGTATATGATCGGCTGAAAAAATCAACGAAAGTAAGACAAGAATATTATCTTTTGTTGGTTATTCCAACTGTTGCTACCTTCATTCCTTTTTTAGTTTTTTCCAATTCTCTTACTTTAGTTATTTTAGGAACGATACTTTTTGGGATTGGGATGGGTGTGCAGGAGACTGTTATGAAAGCAGTCGTTGCTGATATGACCCCAATGAGTAGAAGGTCGAGTGGTTATGGATTATTTAATCTATCCTTCGGTCTTGCCTTTTTTATTGGCAACGCCATTGCTGGCTACTTATATGATTACTCCGTCGCTGTTCTAATGATCATATTAGCACTTATTGAGATTTCATCAATTCCTGTTTTTTTTATAATGAAAAAGGCAGAGTAGAATTAAAGTTCAATGGATAATGTGAAAAGAGAAATATTAGAGAGAACGTAAGTTTTTAATTCTTTTTTGAGGCACTATCCTAAGCTGCTAAGCTTTATAAAATGGCCTTTTAGAGATTTCAGAGGGGGACTACGAATTCAGTTTTTATCATTAAATTAAAGAAACAAAAAGTCAAAGTCTGATATCCGATCAGAGGTGGTATTTGGTCTTTTAGGCATTAGTAGAAAAGTTGATGTTTTAAATTATGATTATAGCAATTAAAGTAGATAATTATAAGGTAATAGACTTTGTGTCCTGAAAATAAGATCCTAAAAAAAGCAATTGTAATATTGTCATCAATTTATCAAAATTGGCTAAATAAGAAATTGCATCCCCTGTTTATCACTTTTTAAAAGAAGGTCTTTTTAGGGATTGTTTTAGTCAAATTTTGTATATAAAATAAATACATCAGCAGTGCAAGAAAATTTACTTCTGTGAAAGTAGACTATATGAAATCGCCAGTGGCTTTTTTATGGGATGAATCTTACCTCTGGGGACTAATGGCTTACGAATCGTTGAAAGAGAATAACCTTCCCTTTAAGCTCATAAAAGCTGAAGATATAAAGAACAAAATTCTCTCTGATTATCGATTACTCTTTATTCCAGGTGGGTGGGCATCGAATAAGTTGAAAAAATTAGGAGAAGAAGGAATTAAAGAAATCAGAGACTTTGTGTACAATGGTGGTAATTATCTTGGTTTTTGTGGAGGTGCAGGTCTTGCTACTTTAGATGGACTAAACCTCCTTAATGTTAAAAGAAAACCTACTAAAGAGAGAGTGCCAAGTTTTAGTGGAAGAATTAAGGTAAAGTTAAATAGCCACCAAATATGGCATAATTTGAATCGGGAAGACTCCAATACAGAATATTCTGTTTTCCATGTGTGGTGGCCATCACAATTTGAAGTCCTAAGTAAAGAAATTAAGATATTAGCTACTTTCTTTGAGGCCATGCCAGATTCCTTTACTTCCGATATATGTGTAGGAGATGTTGAATGTGCCAAAAGTAATTGGGATATTCTCGAATCTCTCTATGAGATCAATCTAAATCCAAATAGGTTAAAAGATGCTCCAGTCGTTGTGGAAGGTTTACATGGAAAGGGGAAGGTTATCTTGTCTCTTGTTCATTTTGATACTCCTGGAGATATCGATGGGCGGATAGTTTTAAAGAACCTATGGGAATATCTTTTAGGAGAGTCTTTCCCTATTTCACATACTGGGGATGAGATTAGCACAGAGGGAGAGACTCTCTCTAAAACAGATATGGAAGTTTATGACCTTTTTAAAAGGGTTAAAGAATTGATAGATTTAGGAACGAGGAATTTTCTATGGTTTCAGAAAAATTCTATGCTTTTTCAGTGGCGAAGAGGTATTAGAGGGCTTGAATATTGTAATCTTTATATTTTGATAAAGAAATTGTCTGAAGTCTTAAATTCAAAGAGTACAGGTCGGCTATCAGAAAGAATAGTAAATGCGCAATTATTAGAAGTTAAAGAACTTCTGGAATTGTTCTGTGAAAAGGCTAAAAAATTACTCATATTAGAGAGATTTGCTCTTCAGCAAGATTTCATAACTTATAATAGGTGTGATGATCCAGAGATTCAACAGTTAAGACAAGAACTTTTTTCTAATTCAAAAAGTTATGGTGGAATGTTTAAACAACTCATAGACAAAATAGACGAACTTCTATATAGCATTCTTAGTTGTGGTTGAAGCCTATTAGAAATTTAACTGTTTTTAATAGAAGGATAAGTATTTTATTGTTGACAACTAACTGTCTTAATTGGTATAAAGTAAAGCAATTTTAAAATTAGGGTTTTATATTTTAAAAATTCTTACCATGTACATTTGATAACTATCTGTTAGAAGGAGGGAGTTAATGAAGTTATGCATCTTTGTTAACGATTTTAAGACAGTAACTGATACTGTTGAAAGGCTGTCTGCAGAGAAACTTGGTCTAATATTCATTCAAAACGGAGTCTTCCATGCAACCATTAAGGAAAATGGGAAATCGTCACATCTATTAGAAAAGCCTGCTTCCTTTTATGTGCTTGCAGAGGATCTTGCCACAAGAGGTTTAACCGACGCAGATGTAGACAAAAGAGTAAAGATAGTCAATTATGGTGATGTGGTCGATTTGATTTTTAATGAATATGAGAAAATTATTTGGCTATAGGGAGGAGATATATGGGAACTTTAACGATTGGATGTTTTGCTTCTCTTGTTGGCTCTAAAAGCCTTGACTTTTCGTTAAAATTAGCAAAGGCTGCTCTCGATAAGGGACACAAGGTCAATATCTGGTTAAGTAGTAATGCAACGATAATGGCAAAGGCTAACCAAAAGCATCTGAAAGATTACTCCCACTCAGAAAAGTATGTGAGAGAACTCTTAGAAAGGGGTGTTGAGATATGTGAATGTGAGGCTTGTGCTTTAGCAAGAGGTATACAAAAGGCGGAGACCGTTGAAGGCGTCGAGTGGAGTGCGATGCATTGGTATTTAGCAAAGATCTATAATAGTGACAGAGTAGTTCATATAGGAGGTGAGTAGAATGTCAGTAATAGAGGTAGGATTTATAATTCAAAGACCCCCCTATAAGAGCGAGACTTCTACTTTAGGAGTAACTCATGCCATCTCTTATCAGGTGGTTGACATGCTATTGGAAGAGGGACAAGGGGTTACTCCAAAGGTATGCTTCATAGGAGAAGGTGTTTTAAATTGCATTAGCGGTCAGAAAGCAATGGAAAATTATGGAGTAACCAGTATTGAGTCTCATATAAAGAATGCTCTTTTAGTAGACCTCGATTTATATGTTTGCAAGGAAGATCTTGAGCGTTTTGGCATCTCGGAAGATAGGCTTATAGATGCTGAAGATATGGGAGCTGATAAGAAGCTGCAGGTAGTTCCCTTTAGTGAAATCCAAAAGATCTTAAATAATTCAAAGCATTTACTTGTTTTTTAATTAAATAAAAAAGGAGGATCTTAGAGAAATGGCTGATCTAAAATCACAGAAACCTACAGAAGTTGTAGATGTTTTGGGAAGGGTATGCCCCTATCCCCTCGTAATGACTAAGAAAGCTCTCGAAAAAATGTCTGCTGGTGATCTTTTAAAGGTTATTACTGATGCACCTGCTTCTGCCGAAGATTCGATCCCAAGATTTGCTGAAAAACAGGGCTATCCGATTGAAGTAGTAAAACTGGAAGATAAGGGCTATTGGGAAATATATATCCAAAAGACTTAATTCCGTAAAATAAAAAAGGAGCACAGCCTGCTGTGCTCCTTTTGCCCACCCATTACTTTATGTCTCGGTGATCGTTATCGCACCCTCCGGGCACTGCTGTATGCAGGTCTCACAGAATACGCACTCAGATGACTGATAGGGATCACTCTTTCCATCTACCATCCTAAAGACTTCGTTAGGACAATTGGTAACGCATTCTTCGCAACCAGTACATTTAGAAGCATCGACCGTTACTATATACATTAATTCACACCCCCTTTATTGATAGAATATCTTTTAATTTTTATTTTCTTTTTAAAATAGACCATATTAATGGTGAATGTCTATGCTACCGACTTCTTCTCTAACTGAGACAGCGATCTTGTAAAGAATTGTCAATACTAAAAATCCTATTGACCAAACTCCTAATGCGATGAGAACTTCTGGGATAGTTGGCCAATACTCAGTGATCTTTTCAAAAGAGTTAGGAACAAAACCACCGACTATTAATCCGAATCCTTTATCGATCCAGAGAGAGAAGAAGACACAAACTGAAGCTATCGCAAGGAGCATCTCATTCCTCCTTAATTGAGGTATAACGAGAAGTACTAAAGAAATGATAGCAAGGATATTAGAAAGCCACATAAGGGGTACAAGTTTGTTGTATCCTTCTAAACCAGCATATAAGTAAACAAAGGGATGTGTATGAGCAGGTATTGCACTATAGAAGGCTGTAAAGAACTCTAAGCCTAAGAAGAAGACATTTGTTATCATGAAATAAGTCACAATCTTGCCAAGAGCTTGAATTGCTTCCTTACCAGGATCAAACTTTGTGAATTTTCTTATGATCAGTGCCAGAATTATTAATAAGGCTGGGCCAGAGGAGAAGGCTGAGGCGAGGAATCGGGCTGCCATAATAGCTGTCATCCAAAAATGCTTACCAGGTAAACCCTGATATAGGAAGGCAGTAACAGTATGTATGGATGGAGCCCATACGATAGATATTATTACAAAGATTTTTAGCCACTTTGGGGGTGGTACCCCCTTTCTTTCAGAACTAAGAGCTGTCCAACCTACAAGGGCATTCAGAAAGAGATAACCACTCAAAACTATCATATCGTAAAACATTACCGAGTTGGGAGTTGGATGGAGGATTACATTCAAAACTCTTAAGGGTTGTCCAAGATCCACAAAAATAAATAACATACACATTAGAACAGCAGCAATAGCAAGAAATTCTCCAAGGATTGTGATTCTTCCAAAGGCCTTATAGTTGTGAAGATAGTAGGGGAGCACAACCATAACTCCAGAGGCTGCTATTCCAACTAAGAAAGTGAATTGTGAGATATAAAAACCCCAAGAGACATCTCTACTCATGCCTGTTATGCCTAATCCCACTATAAACTGCTTTATGTAAAAGATTAACCCGATTCCTATTATCGTTAAAAGAAAGAGTATCCAAATCCAATAGGTTCTACTGCCTTTTAAAGCCGTCTCGAGCATAAAACTAACCTCCTATAATGTAAAATATGCTGGGATTAGTTCCTAATTCTGGTTTTCTTCTAATGGTATAGCGAGAACTAAGAACTCTTCTTATCTCTGAATTAGGGTCGGCAAGATCACCAAAAATCATTGCACCTTTTGAAGCTTCTACACAAGCTGGCTGTAATCCCACTGCGATTCTTTGATAACAGAAGGTACATTTTTCTACAACACCCTTCATCCTTGCGGGAAACTCAGGATTTATTTTTTTAATATAAGGTCTTGGATCTCTCCAATTGAAGCTCCTTGCTCCGTAGGGACATCCTGCCATACAGAATCTACAGCCTATACAACGGTGCATATCCATCATTACAATACCATCACTTTTCCGTTTAAAGGTAGCCTTTGTGGGACATACCCTTACACAAGGAGGGTTATCGCAGTGGTTACATAGAACCAAAAAGGGCTTTTTCTTTAGATGGTCTTGAATATAAGGATTGCCATAATCTTGAGACGGGAAGGAGTGTTCGTAAGATTCAGTCCATATCCATTTTATCTCCTCCTTAGGATTACCGATATCGGGAACATTATGGATACTGTGACAGGCATTTATTACCCTTGCATAGTCTTCAGGTGTTTGAAACTTTTGGATATCTATTGCAATAGCCCATCTCTTTCCCTTTAAAGTCTTTGGGTCTTCTATATATGAAGATGCTTCCGACCCTTTTATTTTCAAAAGGCTTAAGGCTGAAACACCCCCTATGCCAGCTATAGCTGAGACACCTGCAATCTTTAAAAAGTCTCTTCTTCTAATTGACATGGCTATGTTCCCTCCTGTGGTGCGATATGGCAATCCCAACAATAGGGTTTGACAGCAACATAATTATGACATTGGTCACAGAAATTCTTCTTACTTGAGTGGCATTTCATACAAGTGTTTTGTAAACTCATATCATATAATTTCCCATCGGTAGCTTTATAAAGTCTCAAGCCATCTCTCACTACTGCATCTCGCCAGTCATTAAGCATTACCATATGTTCTGTCTTCATGTACATCTTCGATTCTACACATTTTTTTTCTACCATCTTTTGTATTTCAGGTGTATCGAGTTTAGGTTCAGGTTTAGCAACTGCTTTGCCCATAGTCAAAATAAATGGAAAGATAGAGATTCCTATGAAAATTATCAAACCTATTATGATTTTACCGCCATCATACATTAGTCGGTACCTCCTTTTCCTGGTAAGGGCTCACCTCGTAAATCGAGTGTTCTTTCAATCTCTCCTTTCATTACAAGGGCATTACCCACTAACTCGTGGACCCCACAGACTCCCACACCGGGATTCCAATAATCCATTAGTGTAGGCAAAGCTGCTCTGTCTATGGCACAGATATTCGCTAACATATTCACACCAAACTTCTCTTTAACATATTTCACTGCATTAGCTCTTGGGAATCCACCTCTCATCCTCAGTTCAATATTTTCACCAGCATTTAATCCTGAACCGCTACCACAACAGAAGGTCTTCTCTCTTATGGTGCTTTCAGGCATTTCATAGAAGTGGTTACATACATTCTTAATTATATAACGGGGCTCTTCAAATATACCCATCGCCCTTGAGGTATTACAAGAATCATGGAAGGTAACTCTCAGATGGTCATTGCGACTTGGGTCGAGTTTTAGTTTGCCATGTCTAATGAGATCGGCTGTAAACTCTGTTATATGGACAACTTTTGATCCCTTTGCATTCTCAAATTTAGTCCCTGTAATAGGTGAAACTGGTTCCTCTAAAAAGTCAGCCGGTCCCCACCATGTATCGAGATATTGGTTCATGAGCCTCCACTGGTGTCCACACTCACCACCTAAGATCCATTTTACCCCTAATCTCTTTGCTTCAGAATATATTTTATAGTAGAGTTTCTTAGCCATCTCCATGGAAGTAAAAAATCCGAAATTTCCTCCTTCACAGGCAAGAGTGCTCCAGGTATAGTCTAAACCAATTTCATGAAAAAGCATTAATTCACCCATGGCTACATAATTGCCTGGCACTCCGAAGAGGTCACCAGATGGAGCAACAAACAAGATTTCAGCACCTTTTCTGTTGAAAGTTGTCTCCACTCGGATGCCTGTAATTGTCTCTATATCATCGATCATAAATTCTATATTCGCCTTAATCGTATGTGGTTCAAGCCCGAGATGGTTGCCAGTTCTATAACTGTTAGCTACAGGACCCATAATCCAATCGAGATTAAGCCCTAAAAGGTTTAATAATTCTCTGCCTATAATTGTAATCTCAGCTTGATCTATCCCATAAGGGCAGAAAAGGGAACATCTTCTGCATTCTGTACATTGGAAGTAATAATACCAAAGCTCTTTTAATACATCCTCCGTTAGTTCTCTGGCACCTGCAGCTTTACCAAAAAATTTACCAGCAGTGGTAAAGTATTTCCTATAAACAGACCTCAAAAGTTCAGCTCTCAAAACAGGCATATTTTTTGGGTCACCACCACCAAGGAAGAAGTGGCATTTATCTGCACAGGCGCCACATCTAACACAGATATCCATGAATACATGAAAGGTCCTATATTTTTGTAATCTTTCCTTTATACCTTTGAGGACAATCTCTTTCCATTCAGGTGGGAGTTTCCAATCTTCTTCAGCTGGAGACCAGTCTCTTGCGTTAGGCATTCCTACCGCCTCGAGGTATTTTGCCCTTGTGCCATGACAATACATGCCCGGTTTAAAAACTACAGGTGTGTCCATCCAACCCCTTTTAGGGGGGGTATAATCTATTTTTGATAATTCTTCTGGTTTTGGTGGTTTTCCTTTTGTTGCCATATCCTTACTCCTTTTCTACTGGTATGCCAGATTTTTTCATCTTATCTCTGAATTCGTCTTCATACTCTTGATATGAACGGACTTTGACAGGATAATCCCATGGATTGACATGTCTTACCATTCGATTGTTATTTGCTAAATTCCTAGTCGGACTTAGAAAGATCCCTGCCATGTGAACAAGTTTGCTGAAAGGGAAATAGGCAAAAAGAGTACATACTAATGTAAGATGGATATAGAAGATCACACCAATATTGTCAGGGATAACAGGTCTAAAACTAACTAATCCCATCGTAATTTGTTTTACACCTACTATGTCAACTTTTTCAAAATATCTCATGATTATACCAGTAATGGCAATTGCTAAGATCAGGAATAAGGGAAAATAATCAGAAGGTAAAGAGATGTATCTTATTTGAGGCATGGCTAATCTTCTGTAAAGTAAGTAAAGGAGAGCTATTACGATTGTAAAATTGGTAATATAAACCAATGGTGCCCCCACTTGGAAAAAAGAGTCTATGAACTCAAGAAATTCTATAGGAGTTGGTACAGGAACGGTGAAAAATCTCATGTGTCTTAAGAGTATTATTAGGAAAGAGTAATGAAAAACTATAGCTGCTAACCATAGCAATTTTTCTGAACCATGGACAAGCATAGGACCTTCACGCAACTCGCTCTTAGTATTTCTGAACAGAGAGCGGAAGAGCAATACCTCAAAAAGCATTCTAAAAATTACTCCATAGGAAGTAGTTGGGTTATCGATCTTGTTAGCCTTTATCCATGGTAAAGAGGTCTGTTGACCACCTGTGGTAGGAACTCTAAAAGGAACAGCTGAGCTGCCCCATTGGACTACGCGGTATGTTACTCCAACTATAAAGATAAGAAGGGCTATGTATGGAAATATGACACCAAAAAGAAAATTTAGACCTGCCCCGCTTACCCCTGCAATAACGAGTAAAATTATAGCTACCACAACACTAAAGGAAAATAATATTCCCATTAGGTGCCCCCTTTTACATTTTTTAATGGAAAGAAAGTTTTCAAATTTTAATCTGACCTTTCAGGAGATTCCACTATGAGCTTTGCTTGTTGTAATAGCCTATAGGTCATATTTTTGACTTCTTGAGCTTTAAGCTCATAGATCTTTTCTCTACATCTCATATAAATATCAAAAGATAATAAAGCTAACCTGTCGACCTTCGCTTCAAAACGACTAAATTCCTCTCTCAATCCAGCAGGATAATTGCTGTTCGTATATGTTCTTTCGAATTCTTGCCTAATGATGTCTTTTATGTAAAAGATAAAAGCAACAGCCTCTGAAGCAGAAAAGTCTTGAATTGCTCTGATTCTAATAATACTGTCTAATAATGGTAAAATCTTTTCAGTATCAGGCTCATCCTCGATAATTTGATTAAAGAGATTGTCAATCCCCTGCAAGATTGTTGATCCCACAGGATTACCGAAAGGGTCTTTTTGATTTTTTAAGAATTTTGCTGTTTCAGAAGGATATGTCTCTACCACCCTCTCAAACCACTTTGCCGATAAAGAGGATTTTCTTTCTAATAAAAAATCCTTTAACAACATTTGCACACACTATGACTTTCAAATTTAAGTAATCAAAAAATGGGGTAGAGTGGGATGAACAAAAACCATCCCACTACACATGAAGAGCTATACGCAACCAGTAGGTTTAGGCAATCCAGCATAACGACATGCCTGTTTTGCTGGCCCATCTGGGAATAATTCGTAGAGGTACTTAGTGTTTCCTTTCTCCGGACCCATCACCTTACCAATTTCTTTTACCAGAATCTTGATCATTGGAGCAATCTGGTATTTTTCATAGTAATTTCTTAGAAAGTTAATTACCTCCCAATGGGCATCTGTAAGAGTTATGCCGTCCTTCTGCGCCATATAGACAGCTAACCCCTCTGACCAATCATCTAAATTGGCAACATAGCCGTCTTCGTCAACCTCGATTTTTTTCCCTTCAAACTCAATATATGGCATTCAAAGCCCCTCCTTTTTAATTATTTTTATGATGTTATCCTTAACATAGGATATCTAAAATACTGAGAAAGTGTTAGACAATAATATAGAGAGTTATTCAAGGTCAAATAAAAATATCTTATGAAACTATTATGAAATAATATTGATAGCCTTCCTTGCCACCTCCCCTACTGTAGTTTTGAAAAGACTTCTGTCTTTATAAAACTGAATTTGACTGTCGTCATTTTCATGATCTCTTATTAAATTTATCGTTTCTGAATTAGAGATCTTTTCTAAAACCCAAATCGTATAACCTCTAACTGTTGGATTGGGGTGATTTATCAACTTTTTTAAATCCTCATATATGAAACTCACACTTTCAGGAGCTACTTCTGCAATACGTCCCATCGCCCAAATTACTCCTTCTGTAAAAACTTCCTCACCTCTATTAGACCAAACTATAGGGATAAGATCATAAAATTCCTTTGGATTACTCCTAATAATCTCTCCAAGAATTTCAGGTGCGCTCCAACTAATTCCACCTGATTCTTCAGTCATAGCCCATAGAAGTCTTCTTGCTGTATTTCTTATGAATTCTATGTCTTCATCCTTCTTAGCGAGTTCTTGAGCTATAAGGCCTATGCTTTCGATGGTAAGCCAAGTTATGATATCGCCTTTATCATATGTGAAGGAAAACAGTTGATTTATGATGCCCTTATCTTTTTTTGACATCTCTATGATCTTATCTATCTCTTTGTTTTTTAACAATTCTCTCAATATCTTCTTTTGACCGACTTTTCTTTGAGTTGTTGGTCTTTCATCGCCTTTATTGAGTTCTAAAAGGGCTGGTTCAACTTTGAGAGGTTTCAAAAAAACGAGTTTACCATGACTCTCACCTTTAGAAACATAAAGAATTCTTTTATGAGTTTTATAATCATAGTCCATTTCAGCATATGAATAATCCTTATCTGGTTCTAAAAGACCGATATCCCAATCACCTTTTAATAATACCAAAGCCTCCATATAGGCTTCACCAACACAATGACCGGTTAAGTCGCAGACATAAATTGTTTTGCAGTCGCATTTTCCACTAAGAATCTTTCCAAAGTCGGTCTTTGTTTCCTCAGGCCTTGATATTATAGAGCCACAAAAAGGGCATTTTGGAATAGCCTTTTCGATTCTTTTATTTTCTCTCATGATTTAATTTGCTCCTTAAAAATTTATATTCCTTAGCACTATTGATCAAACCATTAATCCACGCTGTAGATCCTAAGGCATGGATGTGTGTATAGGTGCCGAGGGCATTTTTATAACATAAACCATCCCTTTTATTTTTTATACCCTCTCCCCGTTTCATCTTAAAAACAGTATAAATATTCTCATTTTCTGAAAACTCTTCAGGTAGTGAATAATGAAATTCATGACCGTGAAGGATGGTTCCTATCGGCAAAAAGGGATTTTTTTGATCAACTTCTATAATAGTATAGCCATGTGCTTGAGGTTTCCCTTTCATTTTGAAAGTAATGGGAAAAAGATTCACCATTGAGAAATTTTTATTATCTACTCTTATTTTTCTTCCAAGAAACATTAGACCACCACATTCGGCGTATATGGGCAAACCACCTTCAGCTGCTTTTCTCAGAGAGGTCTTAAAAGATTCATTTTCTGCTAAATGGACGGCGTTGGTTTCGGGAAAGCCACCTCCTATGTAAAGGGCGTCAATATCTGGCAGAGCCTGATCGATAAGTGCGTTGATTTCAACAATCTCCGCTCCCCTTTTTTGTAATTCTTCGAGATTTTCTGGATAGTAGAATTGAAAGGCTGGGTCCTTTAAAACGCCGATTTTGAGGTATTCTGATCTATTAGAGTCTTCGACTTTAAACGATGCACCTTCTTCAGACTTTTCTGGAACGAGTGATAAAGGTGGTGCACTAAATGCGATATCGGCTATCTTATCTATATCGAGATGCCTATCTGCTATCATCTGAATGAAAGAATTTGCTCTGTCAAGATACTGGTGTTCTTGATAAGGCACCAATCCCATGTGCCTTTCTGGTAGAGAATCATCTTGCATTCTTGGAATAGCTCCTACTACTGGTAGAGAACAATATTTTTCAATACTCGCTTTTATTATATTTTCATGTCTTTTACCAGCAATCTGATTAAGGATTACTCCAGAAATTTGTATGGACCTATCAAATTCGATACATCCTTTAATAATAGCTGCTACTGTTCGGGTAACTTTGGAGCAATCAACAACTAAAATGATAGGTGATTTTAAAAGCTTAGATAACTCTGCAGTGCTATAGGAGCCTTCTGCATCCATTCCATCGAATAGACCTCTATTGCCTTCTATAAGTGCCAAATCGCCTTTAAAATGGTTCACAAAGGAGTTTACAACATTTTCTTTCGAGATTAAAAAGGGATCTAAATTGTAGCAAGTGTTATTGGCAAACAGAGACAACCATCCTGAGTCGATGTAGTCAGGCCCTTTCTTGAAGGGAGTAACTTGTAACTTCTTTAATTTTAAGGCTGTAATTATGGATAGACTAACAGTTGTTTTCCCACAACCCCCTCTAATTCCTGCGATCACTAATCTGGGGTATTCTTTATTCATAAATTTATTAAATCTTAAAGTCTTTATATTTGTCAAAGATATAGAAAGCTTTAAGCTTTATCTGTTAAAATACTTTCAGAGCACAGCTATTAATAAGCAATAAATTGAGATACTTTTCGTCACCATGCTTCTTAGACGTGTATAGTCATCGATATTATTTGCTATCTTCTCTTAGTATTCATGAAATATCGTCGTTAGGAGGTAGGTTTATAAATGATAAAAGTTTTATTTTTGTGTACAGCTAACTCTTGCAGAAGTCAGATGGCTGAAGGACTTGCAAGAGAATTGGGCAAAGGCTTTTTAGAGCCTTATAGCGCCGGAATCATGCCTTTCGACTACGTCCAACCGAGAGCTGTTGAAGTCATGAAAGAGATTGGCATAGATATTTCAAAACAAAAACCAAAGATGTTAGACACTGAACTTTTCAATAGTGTAGACGTAGTTATTACACTTTGCGACGAAGCAAATGATTTATGCCCCCAGGTTCCTAAGACCGTCAAAAGATATCACTGGTCAATAAAAGATCCTGTTAGAGCCATCGGCACAGAGGAGATGATTTTGAATGAGTACAGAAGAGCAAGAGATGAAATTAAGAAGAGAATATTAAAACTTATTGCAGACTATAAGAATGGCGATGCTTCCAGTTCGTAGTTTTGAAATACTTGAAAGAATAAAAGTCAAAAAAATGACATACCACCATTATGGCTTTTCGCCAATAGAGAGTGCTGCCGTCATGACCTTTTTTGATCTCGCTCAAGAATTCGAAAGCATAGTAGATTTCTATTATCTTTGCGTTGCAATTCCTAAGGTTTTTTTTGATTTCGATGCAGGCCTATATTTATTAGACATCAAAACTGGTGAGATGTCCTTAGTATCGAGTACTCTCAAAGAGTTTAGTAAATATCTTCATGTCTCTTTTGTTGACTTCTCTTCTGAGGAAAAACCCTTTCACTCTGCTGAAGGCTATCTTGTATTGCCTATAAGGGGAAACGAATTACTCATTAGTCAGATCTCTGAGAGAGTCAAAAACGGTATTTTAGGCTATCTTACAATCTTTTCACCTTACGATTTAAATGATCATCAAGAATTTTTCTTACAAAAATATGCGAATCGGATTGGCTTTAATATTCATAATCGCTTTCTCTTTGAAAAGAATATAGAGCACTTGAAATTTATACGTTCTTTAGTTGCTGATATTGAACATAACGTTATAGTACCTAACATGGTTTTCAAGCTGTTCTTGAGGCGGTTAAAGGGGGAAAAAGATAAAAAAAAAGAGATTGAAAGATTTCTTTTAAAACACTCTTTACAAGAAAGCTGTGATGGTCTGTGTTTAGAACATATTTTTGCTGAACTTCAAGATGTAAACAGAGGCTTACAAGAGGAATTTCAAAATATTGATAAACATTATCGTAACACAAGTCTTTTCCTCGAAACGCTTTTGAGAAGAGGACATTTCGACCATGGGAGATTGGTGCTCCGTACAACACCTTGTAATATGAAAAAGGATGTTGTAGAGCCTCAGTTGGATAGATTTAGAGAGCAGTTTAAGGAAATGGGTATATCAATTAATGATGAATGTTGTTGGCTACCCGATGAAGAAGTCATCAGTGTAGTAGATATAGGACTTATGGCTCAAGTATATTCTAATCTTTTTTCTAATGCTCTTAAATATACAGAAGAGGTAGTAGATAGTAAAGGTGATAGAAGGAAGTTTATAGCTTATGGAAGAGAGGTTATCAAAAACTTTTTTGGTGAAGGTAGAGATGGTATAAAGTATAATGTATTTAGTACAGGGCAGCACATAAAGGAGGAAGAGAGAGACAAAATTTTTAATGAAGGTTTTAGGGGTTCTAATCGGTCTAATAAACCTGGAAGTGGTCACGGGCTTTCCTTTGTAAAAAATGCGGTGGAGATCCATGGTGGAGTAGTAGGCTATGAAGCTACACCCCTTGGAAATAATTTTTATTTTATCTTACCGAGGTAATATTATATGTTCACAAAGACTTCAGTGAATATAGAAGAAGAAATGAAAGTGAGCTACCTCGATTACGCTATGAGCGTCATAATAGGCAGAGCCTTGCCTGAGGTGAGAGATGGACTGAAGCCTGTTCAAAGAAGAATCTTATATGCAATGTTTAAAGAGGGGCTACTTCCAGATAAGAAATATTCTAAATGTGCTGGGGTTGTTGGTGAAGTCTTGAAGAAATATCACCCCCATGGCGATGCCGCTGTCTATGATGCCCTTGTCCGAATGGCTCAAGATTTCAATATGAGATATCCCTTGATAGATGGTCAAGGTAATTTTGGTTCAATAGATGGAGATCCTGCTGCGGCATATAGATATACTGAAGCAAGGCTTTCTAAGATAGCTGTAGAATTCCTCTCAGATATCGACAAAGAAACTGTAGACTTTATCCCAAATTTTGATGAAAGCACAGAAGAGCCCGTTGTATTACCTACAAGAGTACCTAATCTTCTTATAAATGGGGCATCTGGTATAGCTGTAGGAATGGCGACTAATATACCACCACATAACCTCGGAGAGATAGTTGATGGTCTAATTTTATTATTGGAAAGACCTGATGCTTCTGTTAGTGAATTAATGACTCTAATAAAAGGACCAGACTTTCCTACTGGAGGCACCATTTATGGAATTAGCGGGATAATTTCTGCCTACACTCATGGAAGAGGATTAGTTAAGGTAAGGGCTAAAACGAAAATTGAAAGAGATGCCAAAAGTGGTGAGCGGATAATAGTTGAAGAGTTGCCTTATCAAGTTAATAAAGCCCGTTTGATAGAAAAAATTGCTGAACTTGTTAGAGAGAAAAGAATTGAGGGGATATCGGATATAAGAGATGAATCGGATAGAAATGGCATAAGGATAGTCATAGAGTTGAAACGTTCTGAGATGCCTCAGGTAGTCTTAAACAATCTTTTTAAGCATACCCAGTTGGAGTCTACCTTTGGTATCAATATGTTAGCTCTTGTGGGAGGTCAACCTCATATATTAAGTCTTCGAAGAATATTAAGACACTTTCTCCGCCATAGAAGAGAGGTTATCAGAAGAAGAACCCTCTTTGAATTAAAGAAAGCTGAAGAGAGAGCCCATATTTTAGAAGGCTTAAAGATTGCCGTAGATTATTTAGATGAAATTATAGAATTAATAAAAAATTCAAAAACCCCTCAAGAGGCGAAGGAAGCACTTATAGAAAGATATCTTTTAACAATTACTCAAGCTCAGGCCATATTAGAAATGAAACTTCAGCGATTAACTGGGTTGGAGAGAGAGAAGGTAAAGGAGGAACTCGAAGAAGTCAAAAGGGAGATTGAAAAACTAAAGGCAATCTTGAGAAGTGAAATATTGCTTAGTGAGTTAGTAAAAGATGAATTGCTTGAGATAAAAAATAAATATGCCGATGCAAGAAAAACCGAAATAGTTTTAGAAACTCAGGAGATAAAGGAGGAAGACCTAATAACAGAAGAAGAGGTAGTTATCACCTTTTCTCACGGAGGATATATTAAGCGCAATCCCCTTTCAACTTATAGAAGCCAAAAAAGAGGTGGAAAAGGTTTAACAGGGATGGAAACGAAGGAAGAGGACTTCGTTGAACAGCTCTTCATAGCATCAACTCATGATTATATGCTTTTTTTTAGCAATCATGGGAAATTGTATTGGACTAAGGTATATCAACTGCCTGAAGCATCGAGAATTTCAAAGGGCAAAGCAATAATAAACTTATTAAAACTATCTGAAGGCGAACGAATAACGACTGCTATTAACATAAAGGATTTTGCTGATGGATTTTTAATGATGTTTACAAAGAATGGAATAGTTAAGAAAACCCCTCTTGAAGAATTTAGCAATCCCCGAGAGAAAGGTATTATTGCTATCACCTTAGATAAAGATGACGAGCTAATATCTGTCAAAAAAACCAGTGGTAACAGTGAACTGATCATAGGTACTAAGAAAGGATTAGCCATAAGATTCAATGAACAAGATGTTAGGGCAATGGGTAGAACTGCTCGAGGTGTAATAGGAATTAGGCTTGACTCAGATGATTCAGTGGTCTCATCAGATGTAATAGAAGACAGAGCTTATCTACTTACTATAACTGAAAGAGGTATAGGCAAAAAGACTAAAATAGAGGATTATCCACTCCAAAGACGTGGAGGTAAAGGAATAATAGCCATTCGTCTAACTGAAAGAAGCGGAAGTGTAGTAGGATTAATTCAATCAGGAGATGAAGATGAGATAGTGATAATAACAAGTAGCGGTAAGTTAATAAGGACTCTTACTGCCAATATTCCTGTTTTGAGTAGGTACGCTCAAGGCGTCAAAATTATGGATGTAGAAGCGGGCGACAAGGTAATGAGCATAGAGAGAGTCGAGAAATTTGAAAAATAATGAGCTCATAGTTTTTATCTTTATGATAGGCTTCTTACTTTTCAATTGGCCTATATTGCCTATGGTAGAGGAGGAAATTATCATTTATCTTTTTGTCCTCTGGCTTATATTCATAGTTGTGGTTGCTTTTGTAACAAAGAGAAACTTTAAAGAGTGATCATAAATTATTATTAAGTTTTATGAGAAAAATATATTATTTAGATGGTGATATAAAGCCCGTAGAAAAAGAAAAAATCTGTACAAGAAGTAAGAATGAATTCAAAAGATATTTTTCTCAAAAGGAGATTCTGCATCAAATAGATAAAACTTTACTTATTCAGAATAGAGAAATAAATTTCAGTATATATATTCGTAAAGATTTCAATTATGTTCCTATACTTATGGCTTCAGAAAGCCAGCCATCGAAGGTTACTCAAGAAATATTAGATTTACAAACAGATTTTCTCATAAATCATAAAGACATTCCCCTTTATAGAGAGTTTTTAGAATCTTTAGGAAAGGAAGTATCATTCACTGTCGATGAAAGAACAAAGGCAACCCTTATAAAAGAGTCGACTAAATTAACTATGAGAGACATCTTATTAGATCCTCGTTCAGGGACACAAATCAAAAAGGCAGAAAGAGCCGTTGAGGATATGACATCGCTTTTTTTATCTAATAAAGAAATTATCTATGATCTAATAGCCTCTAAAATGCATGACTACTATACTTATACCCATTCTGTAAATGTAGAGGTTTTAACAATTGGTTTTGGTATTGCTTTAGGCTTAAGTAGGTCAGATCTTTTTAATCTCGGTATCGGAGCTTTACTTCACGATATAGGAAAGTGTAATATTCCAGCAGATATCCTGAATAAACAAGATAATTTAAATGAAATTGAGTTTAATATAGTTCAAAAACATGTATTAGAAGGTGGAAAAATCCTAAAAATTACATAAGACCTTACCAAAGGAATCAATTTATCCAGTTTTACAACACCATGAGAAGTTGTCAGGCAATGGTTATCCTTATAAACTTAAGGCTCATAAGATAAGCTTTTTTGGTAAAATAACAGTTATAACTGACTGTTATGATACTTTAACGACTAATAGACCTTATAAGGAGGCTTTAACTCCCTATAAAGCATTAGACCCCATTATTAAAGAAAAAGATAGTTATGATATGACATTAGTTGAGACTTACATTAAGTTTTTAGGTAGATTACTTTAAAAGACCTTTTCTTATATAATAAAGAAAGAACCACTTATTAATTGATAAAATTTTTGAAATAGTTAAGCACTATTTAAGAAATAGGTAAATCTTTTAGGGAAACTTTTCAATCAAATGAGAAGATATATTCCTATAGAAAAAAAAGATCAAACGCAATCTTCTCCTCAAAAAGTCTATTTATCTGCAAGTTCTGAGAGACTCAAAAAATATTATTATGAGAAAGAAAGATACCATTGTATAGACAAAAATTTGCTATTCCCCGAGAGTGAATTAATTTTCAGCCTTTTTATTCAAAGGAATCTAAATTATGAACTCCTTCTTGAAGCCTTTGAAGATTCACCTAAGAAGCCCTCAGCAGAAACCCTTAATTATGATGGTGATATCTTTATAAAGGTTACAGATATTCCTCTATATCAACAATATCTTGAAACAATAAGTAGCTCCTCTTATCAGTGGATGATCTCAGATAAACAAAAAATTTATTCGATAAGGGAGAGGTCTAAAATATTTATTAGGGATTTACTTTCTGCCCCAGAAAATAGTCAGAATATAAAGAAATGTGGTGAATTGATAGAACTAATCATAAATTCAATTCTCTGCAATAAAGAGATATTTTATGATTTAATTAAAATAAAAGAGCATGATTACTATACTTATGTCCATTCTGTTAATGTGGGAATTCTTTCTGTTGGGCTTGGAATTGCCGCAGGATTATCTAAAACTAACATTTATAACCTCGGAATTGGTAGCCTTTTGCATGATATTGGTAAGTGCAAAATATCTTCGGAGATACTGAATAAATTAGGACGTCTAAATCCGTTTGAATATAGAATATTAAAAAATCATGTCATTGAAGGAGAAAAGATTCTCAAAGACTGCCCTTATTTTCCTGAGAATTCTCTATCAGCTGTTACGCAACATCATGAAAGGCTATCTGGCAAAGGCTATCCCAATAACCTTACAGGGGCACAAATAACGATATTTGGGAAGATTGTAGCGATAACAGACTCTTATGATGCCCTTACCACCAAAAGACCAGATAAGGCTGGTTTGACTCCCTTTGAAGCCCTGAGCATACTCGTAAAGGAATGTGAACATTATGATTCAGACCTTTTGAAGCTCTTTATTAAGCTTATTGGCGGAGTTATTTAAGCTGAGCAGGTTCTATTTACATGGTTGTCAAGACGGGGCTTGATCTATTTCATGTTAGCTTGCCTAAGAAATATAAAGGTTTGAAAGCAGGGCTGTTAATTCACCCGGCTTCAATTAATAGGCATTTTAAGCATGCCTGCCAACTTTTACTGAATTCTACCAAGATTGAGATAAAGGCTTTTTTTGGTCCACAACATGGCATATATGGTCAGACTCAAGATAATATGATCGAATGGCACAGTTTTATAGATGCTAAGACTGGCTTGCCAGTCTTTAGTCTTTATGGAGAGACGAGAAAGCCAACAGATGAAATGTTAAAAGATATAGATGTGATGATCATAGATCTTCAGGATATCGGAGCAAGATATTATACTTTTATTTGGACAATGGACCTTTGCATGGAATCATGCCATAAACTTGGTAAGAGCGTCATAGTTTTAGATAGGCCAAATCCAATTACAGGTATTGAGATAGAAGGAACTGTGTTAGATTCGAATTTTAAATCCTTTGTTGGGCAAAAACCTTTACCAATCAGGCATGGCATGACCATTGGTGAAATTGGAAATTATTTAAAAGGTTTATTTTATCCTCAGCTCGATTTATTTGTGATCAAGATGAGAGGGTGGAAAAGAGAGATGTGGTTCGATGAGACAGGACTTCCTTGGGTGATGCCCTCACCTAACATGCCCACTCTTAATACGGCTATAGTCTATCCAGGGATGTGCCTTTTAGAGGGAACAATTATTAGTGAAGGTAGGGGTACAACGCGTCCCTTTGAGATATTTGGGGCTCCCTTCATCGACCCTGAAAAATTAATAAAGAGATTAAAGGAATTTAAGTTAAAGGGGGTTCTTTTCAGACCCCTTTGGTTTCAACCCACCTTTCAGAAGTATGCGGGGGAGCTTTGTGGCGGCGCTCAGCTACATATATTAGATCGTAATAGTTTTAAGCCCTTTAGGACGGCCGTTGCGATTATTAAAGCAATTTATGATCTCTATCCAAAACATACTCTTTGGAGACCTCCACCATATGAATATGAGCAAGTTAAAAAGCCCTTTGACATCCTTGTAGGGAGTAATAAACTCAGGAGTTTTATCGAGCAAGGGGTTTCCCTCAAGATTATGGAAGAGTGGTGGTTAGAACAAAGTTTTATTTTCAATAGAGATATTAGAAAAAATTTTTTGCTCTATGGATGAAAAGATTACTTGCTTCATACTTGCAGCTGGATATGGAGAGAGACTTAGACCGATCACCGATTACATCCCAAAGCCCTTGCTACCAATATTAGGATTCCCCTCTTTGGAGAGGGTTATACAAAAAGTTGTAAATATAGGTATTAAAAGAATAGGTATTAATGTATACCATAAAAGGGAACTATTAACTGGATGGTTAAAGAAAAGAACTCCTTTAAACTCAGAGAAAATAGTTCTTTTTTACGAAGATCGACTACTTGGTACAGGTGGAGGACTGAAAAACGCTGAACACTTTTTGGATAAAACCCATTTTTTAGTCTATAATTCTGATATTATTACAGATATCGATCTCTCAAAATTGGTGGATTTTCATTTTGATTCCAAAAATATTGCCACTCTTGCCATCCAAGATTGTCCTGAACATAATAAATTGATAGTAAATGGGGAAGGTTTTTTGGAGGGGATATCATATCAAAATTTTCATTCTTTCAGTAAGCTTTTAGCCTTTATTGGTATTGCCATATATTCTCCAGATTTTTTAGCATTTTTACCTGAGGGTCCTTCCAATGTGGTGGAAGGGTGGATAGAGGCAATCTCACAAGGCAAGAAAATTGGTTGTTTCCTCTATAATAATCATTATTGGAGTGACATTGGAACGCCTTCAAGATATGTCTCTGCTATCATCCATGAATTAAAAGCAGAGGGTGAAACCGTTTATATTCATCCCAAAACTCAAAATACTAAAAACATCCTATTCGACGGCTATCTCATTGTCGAAGGAGAATGTTTTATTGAGGAGGGCTCTACTCTAAAAAACTGTGTCATTCTTTCAAACACATATGTTCAGAGAGGCAATTATGAGAATTGCATTTTGGGAGATCGCTTCAAGGTTCAATTGGACGAAAGTGCTTTTGTAGGCATCCCTGAAAAGGATGTTCCTGTAAGAATTGGCTATGGTGGTTCTGATAGGAAATACTTTAGAATAAAGAAGGAGGACAAAACTTACATTTTGTTAGAGTCAGAACGCACTGACCCCAATTTTCTAAGGCAGATAGAACTGACAAAACTCTTTAATCACTTGAATATTCCAGTTCCAAAACTTATTTCTGTTGATTACGACTCTTGTAATGCCGTTTTTGAAGATCTGGGCGATGTTTCCCTTTATAGCTGGTTAAAGTTGCCTCGGAGGCCAGAAGAAATTGAATCGATATATAAGAAAGCTATAGACTGTCTATATTTAATACATTCAAAAGCAGCGACATCTATTGAAAAATTCCCTAATATAAAGTTAGAAAAATTTGACTATAATCACCTGAGGTGGGAATCTGAGTATTTTGTAAAGAGATTTATCATCGATATTAGAGGTATTGAATTAAAAGATCAAAGTGCTTTATTTGAGGAATTAAATACTTTAGCATATGCTGTCGATTCTTTCAAAAAAGGCTTGATGCATAGAGACTTTCAATCTCAAAATATAATGGTAACATATGATCAAGAAGTAAAAGTGATCGATTACCAAAGCTCCAAAATCGGACCTCAGGCCTATGATATGGCATCACTACTATGGGATCCCTATTATCGAATTGATGATAAAATTAGAGAAAAATTATTAGAATACTATTTGGAAAAGAGAATAAATGAGATCGATTTTTCCGAAAAAGAATTCTTACAGCTTTTACAGCTATGCAGATTGCAGAGACATATGCAGGTATTAGGTGCTTATGGATTTCTCTCAAAAGTTAAAGGAAAGAAATACTTCTTGAAGTATATACCTGAGGGTATTAGACTACTGAAAGATATTGCCTTTACTAAAAGGGATGAGTATCCTGAATTATACAGACTTACTCTTCTGATTTAGTTTTTAGAAAAAACTTAATTATGGAAGAACTTAGAGAGATAATTAACAAATATGGTCTTCAAGAAGATTTAGAATACATAATAATCCCCCTTCCTGACAAAAATGGTAAGAAAAGGAGGTGTTTCCTTTTAAAGAGACAGTTTATACGGATAGTTGATCAAGAAAAGAATTTTGTTGATTACCCCTTAGCTGATGCAATCGAAGCGACTGTTAGGTATCCAGATCTCCTTTTAAGTGAAGCTCTCTTTCAGGTTTATACAGAACGGGGAACAGATATATCCTCCTTACCTTTTGCTCCCAATAAAACAGCTGGAATTGAACCAAAATGAAGAAAATTTTGATTAACGCCCTGTATCCAGAAGAGAAGAGAGTAGCAATCGTTGAAAAAGATACACTAATAGATTTTTATGTTGAGGTTGCTTCCAAAGAAAGCTTAAAAGGTAATATTTACAAAGGGATTATAACGAGAATAGAACCAGCCATTCAAGCTGCCTTTGTGGATATTGGACATAAAAAGGCTGGGTTTCTTCAATTGAAGGAAATCATGCCTTCGTACTTTAATCAGCCAAAAAGGGATAGAAAAATTAGAATACAAGATGTTTTGTCTAAAGGGCAAGAAGTATTAGTGCAAGTTGAAAAGGAAGAGAGAGATACAAAAGGACCGAGTCTAACTACTTATATATCCTTAGCAGGCAGATATATTGTAATGATGCCAGGACAACAGGAAAGAATTGGGATTTCAAGAAAAATTGAGGATAAGGAAAGTAGAGCAAAACTTAAAGAGATTTTTAATGAGCTAAAACCACCTAAGGAGACAGGATTTATACTTAGGACCGTTTGTACCGAGATCGAGAGAGATGAATTGGCTAATGATTTAAAATATCTGACGAGGTTATGGAATAAAATTCAGAATGACTATAAGAAGGTTTCCCCTCCTTACCTTATCTTTAAGGAACATGACCTATGTGTTAAAACCGTTAGAGACTACCTCACAGTAGATATTTCTGAAGTAATTGTTGATGAGGAGACGGCCTATAAAAACATGAAAGACTTTCTTAGAAGGACGGTGCCTTGGCGAAAAATAAATATAAAGCTGTTTCGAGATAAAAAACCTTTGTTTAGTCAAGATTTGGAGGATCAGATAGCTAAGGTAAACGATAGATTTGTCTATCTGCCTTCAAGGGGCTATCTTGTCTTCGATAAAACAGAGGCTCTTACTGTTATAGACGTGAATTCTGGAAAAAATAGAAAGGAAGAAGATTTTGAAGCGACAGCCCTTAAGACTAATCTTGAGGCTGCCGATGAAATAGCAAGACAATTAAGAATAAGAGACATCGGAGGACTCATAGTAATCGATTTTATTGATATGCAAAGTGATAGGAATAAAAAAGAGGTCGAAAGAAGACTTAAAAATGCTCTCTCCTTTGGCAAGGCTCACATAGAAATTGGTAATATATCGAAATTCGGTATTTTAGAGATGACGAGAGAACGTATCAGATCAGGATATGGCGAGGCAGCTTATAAAAAATGTAATATTTGTGATGGATCAGGAATGATAAAATCCTATGATCTTTTAGCTTTGACTGCAATTAGGCAAATACATTTAAGAGTTTCAAAGAATGGGCTGAGCAAAATTAATTGCTTCTTGCCTCTTGAAAGTGCTAATTATTTAATTAATAATAAGAGAGAAGACATCTTAAAACTGGAGAAAAGTTTTGGAGTGAAAATTAACATCTTAAGCGATATAACTCTTCTTCCTCATCAATTTAAGATAGAGGAGAACCTTATAGAGATATAATTTCCCATATAAAAATGCTCAAATTTCCTGTTAGTGCAGAAAAAGAGAGAGCTTTGTATGAAAAGATGCTTGCTCTTAACATAAAAGAGGAAGATATAGAGGAGACTTTTATCAAATCTGGTGGTAGAGGTGGACAAAAAGTCAATAAAACCTCAAGCTGTGTCTATCTTAAACACATTCCAACAGGAATAGAAATAAAATGTCAGAAAGATCGTTCACAATCTCTTAATAGATACTATGCAAGAGTGATATTATTACAAAAGATCGAACAGCTTGTTAAAGGTAAAGAAAGTGAATTTTCAAAAGCTATCGATAGAATTCGTAAACAAAAAAGAAAGAGGGCTTTCAGGGCAAAAAAGAAATATTCGTTATTAAAAAGCTCATTTTATAAAGAAAAGACTGAATTAGATGAGCAAACTACATAATGACAATTAATCTCATTAATTATTGGAAGTACTATGATGAAATATGAAGCCGTTATTGGACTCGAAATACATGCACAAATGCTAACGAATACAAAGATTTTTTGTGGCTGTCCAACGAATTTCGGTGCTGAGCCAAACTCTCAAACATGTCCTGTCTGTTCCGGTATGCCTGGAGTTCTCCCCGTCCTAAATAAAAAAGCTGTAGAATTAGCAATTAAAACTGGGATAGCTTTAAACTGCAAAATCTCTGATTACAGCAGATTTGCCCGTAAAAACTATTTTTATCCCGATTTGCCCAAAAACTATCAAATTAGTCAATATGAGTTACCTCTATGTGAAGATGGATATATAGAGATAATTATCGATGGTTCTGCAAAGAAGATCGGCATAAAACGGATTCATCTTGAAGAAGATGCTGGGAAGAATATTCATACAACAGGCAACTATAGTTTTGTGGATTTTAACAGAGCTGGTGTCCCTTTAATGGAGATTGTAACCGAACCAGACATTAGAACCCCACAAGAGGCAGCCCTCTTCATGAGGAAACTAAGGACAATTCTAAGATATATTGATGTATGCGATGGTAACATGGAGCAAGGTTCTTTGAGATGTGATGCAAATGTTTCTGTTAGACTGGCAGGTCAGAAGTATTATGGTATTAGAACAGAAATAAAGAATATTAATTCTTTTAAGTTTGTTCAAAGAGCGATAGAGTATGAAATAGATAGGCAGATAGCAATTCTGGAAAGAGGCGATAAAGTTGTTCAAGAGACTAGACTTTGGGATCCAGAAAGAGGGGTAACCATATCCATGAGGTCAAAGGAAGAAGCCCATGATTATCGGTATTTCCCTGAACCCGATTTAGTTCCTTTAGTAGGTTTGAGTTCTTTAGCAGAAAAGGTAAGAGGAGAATTACCAGAGTTACCAGATGCTAAAGGGAGACGTTTTGTCTCTCAGTATAGACTCTCAGAGAGTGAAGCCGACATATTGATCTCTGAAAGGGCTTTTGCAGATTGGTTTGAAGAAGCTGTCAAATTTGGGAAAGACCCAAAGGTAGTAGCTAATTGGATGCTTGGAGAACTATTAAGACTCTTAAAAGAAGATGATAGAGATATTACAAAATGCCCCTTAAAACCTGCTCAATTGGCTGAAATGCTCAGTTTGATTGAGAAAGGCATTATAAATATAAAGATAGCTAAAATCATATTCGAAGAGATGTATAGAACTGGTAAAGATGCTCACATAATTGTTAAAGAAAAGGGCTTGGTGCAAATTACAGATGAAAACTTTCTGAATCGAGTAATCGAAGAAATTTTATCTCGTTATCCTCAAGAGGTCCAAAGATATAGGGCTGGTGAAGAAAAACTTATGGGTTTTTTTGTTGGTCAGATAATGAAAGCTACAAAAGGTAAAGCCAATCCACAGTTGGTAAATGAGATGTTAAAAAAGAAATTGTAACGGATGCTCCCCTTATAAAAAAGATGGTTTTATTTCTATAACTTAATTGAAGTTATTGATTTTTTCTGAGTGGTGTGACTTTTCTCTTGGTGGTTACTTTTATTCCTCAATGGGGCAGAGCCTCCAGCACTCTCACCTTTAATGCTTCAAGTAGCCTTTTAACTGATTCCTTTGGCGTCAGTATCTTATACTGCACCTTTCTGAATATACCTTTTGGCCTTTCAATTGGTAGAGCTTTATGCAACGTCCTTTCTCTGTCCTTCTTGGTATTTATTTTAACTTATATTCTTCTTAAGATAAATAACCCGCCTTTCCTCAAAAATAATCTCTCTGAAACTATATTGTTTCCTCATAATTGACAAAAAAGCAACCATCCTTTAACTCCTATTAATTAAGCTCTTATCAAAAGGAGGTTATTGAGATGGTTGCCTTTATACCTAAAGAAGTATACACCATAAGAGATAGTTTTGTCATTATCAATGTTTAGTTAGGTAGTGTCAATTTTTATGTGTAAATTCTTTTAAGGGTTTCTTTCCCCATTGTTCATTCAGATGATTTAGTAC
>JAOAEO010000049.1 GCA_026416735.1 Thermodesulfovibrionales bacterium | reverse complement strand
AGATGTGTATAAGAGACAGGTACTAAGGAGAGAGGGTTAACTGCTTTCAGAGGGTAAAGTGGTAGTAAAAATTTTTCATGGAAAGAAGTTAATGCCATTTGTCATTTAAAAACCCTATATTAGATATCAAGAAAGAGAGGGATAAATGCCAGAAAGAATATTAATAATTGATGACGAACCTGATATGTTAGTGCTTTTAAGCATGATAATCAAAGGTAAAACCACTTATGAAGTAGTATCCACAAGTAATCCTTATGAAGCATTAGAATGGATTAAAAAAGATGGTTTTGACCTTGTTATTACAGATTTAAAAATGCCAGGTCTTGATGGTATGGAAATACTTAAAACAATCAGAGAACGTGATGAAGATGTACCTGTTATCATAATAACTGCCTATGGGACTGTTGAATCTGCTATAGAAGCCATGTCTATGGATGCCTTTGATTTTATCACCAAACCTTTTAGAAAAGAACAAATACTATTCACCATCGATAAAGCGATTAAATGGTTGAAAACCATTAGAGAAAATAAAATGTTGAAGCAGCAGCTAAGTAAGGATAAATAAGTTCTGTTCTACTATAAAGAGAAACAGATAATCTTTTATAAATTCAAGAGCAAGGGAAAAGATTTAGTGACTTTCAATTTCTATGAATCATACTAGTAGAAAGAAGAAAAATAGATCAAAATATAAATTTGCTCGAGCAATTTAAAAACTTCTAAACATTTTTAATTTTTGCAGCATCAACTTACAACGGTGATCATTTAAATTATACCTAATTCCACACTTTGGTTTTAAAAAATCCTTTGTAAATTTTAAGAAAAGAAATAAATTCACTTACCCTACAATCTCACTTGCTTCCAAAATTAGTGGGGCATTTTAATACATCTCAGATAAATTAAAATCCCTTTTCTACACTATAATCCAACGGGTTAATATATGATAATTTATTACTCTCTATCTCACGTATCCTCATCTACTTTTAGCCCTTACAATTGAAATATCACCTATCTCTTTTTTTAGCTAACAGACTAAGGGGTTACGATATATCTTTTGTTTTCTTCTCCTTTTATCTTTTTATGAAACTTGATAATTTTTAGTCTTTGCCTGTAACTTAACTTTTTGGAATTTTTAGAAGCTGGCTGCCATACTTTGAATTCTCCAAGTTTACAGAAAACAGTAAGAATAAAATCTATAAAAAAAGGGGCTTCAGAGATACCCAGAAGAGGATTTAATACTGAACTTATCAATCGAGGGCCCTGTATGGGAGGGACACCTCAATCTACTACAATATTTACTTTTTGAAATAATACTTTAAGTTATAATTAAGTATGCAACCCTTTATTTTTACATTAACAGAATTAAGAGGTCTTATTGGAACAAATTTTTTTGGTTCAATAATTCCTTTTATCATCTCAATTACTTTTATAGTTTTCCTTCTTCTTTTAAGGCTACTTTTTTTAAAGTTTATAAAAAGTTTTTGCATTAAAAGATATCCAAAAATTAATGACGTTATCTACAAGTCGATCAAGTTCCCCTCTCTAATATGGTCTATTACTTTTGGTGTTTATGGAGGTATATACCTTTGGGAGATCTCTGCTAAATATCTTTTATATCTTAATAAATTAATTGTTTTGATCATTATCCTTTCTATGACCCTCTTTATAGCAAACATTGTTAAAAATGGCATTCAGTTTTATATTAATAGATTCAACCTATCAATCCCTGCTACAAGTCTTATATCTTCAATCCTATATGTGATAATCTTCATAACTGGCTTACTCTTGATGCTTACCACCATTGGTATATCAATAACCCCTATAATAACCACCCTTGGGATAGGTGGACTTGCTATAGCCCTTGCTCTCAAAGATACCCTTTCCAATATCTTTGCAGGGCTACACATATTAATAGAAAAATCTATTAGAGTCGGCGATTTCGTTAGACTTGAAAATGGTCAAGAGGGGTATCTTGAAGATCTGACATGGAGAACAGCGCGAATCAGAACAATATCGAATAATATGATTATTATTCCAAATAGCAGACTTTCCCAAAGTATGGTCTTAAATTACTCTTATCCCGATAAAAGAATGTCCATTCAAATACCTATTAGTGTAGACCTTAGATCAAATTTTGAATTAGTTGAAGATATACTTCTGGATGTTACTAATAAAGCAGCTGAGGAAATTCAAGGTTTGCTTAATACCCCAAAGCCTGTTGTAAGATTTACTCCAAACTTTTCTGAGGGATCCTTAGACTTTACTCTCATATGCACTATTGAGGAGTTTAAATACCAGAATGCAGTTCAACATGAATTAAGAAAACGTATACTGAAAAGATTACAAGCAGAAGGCATAGAAATGCAAACTTATCAGAAACCTCAACCCATCACAAGGAGAGAACAATGGTAAGACATGATGTAAGCCTTTTCACCGAATACGACATTTACATATTCAAACAGGGGAACCATTTTAAGTTATATGAAAAATTAGGATCTCACATACTAAATATTGAAGGTGTCGAGGGAACTTACTTCGCTGTCTGGGCACCAAATGCCGAGAAGGTCTCAGTGATAGGAGACTTCAATCAATGGGATCCAGATAAACACCTTCTTGCATCGAGATGGGATGGATCTGGCATATGGGAAGGTTTTATTCCTTTTTTAAAAAAAGGAACCATATATAAATATCATATACAATCTCGGTTTGGTGGATATAAAGTAGATAAAGCAGATCCCTTCGCTTTTTTTTACGAAAAAAACTCTGGTAAAGCATCAATTGTATGGGATCTTAGTTATCAATGGGATGATCACGAGTGGATGTCAAAAAGACATAAATATAATTCACTAAATTCCCCCATTTCGATCTATGAAGTCCATATCGGATCATGGCGAAGAGTGCCAGAGGAAGGTAATAGATTTCTATCATACAGAGAAATCGCCATCGAACTGGCTGAATATATTAAATATATGGGCTTTACTCATGTAGAATTTCTCCCACTAATGGAACACCCCTTTTATGGGTCATGGGGATATCAAACAACAGGCTATTTTGCCCCAACTAATAGATACGGTGAACCTCAAGATTTTATGTGGTTAGTTGAATATTTACACAAAAATGGCATAGGCGTCATCTTGGATTGGGTTCCATCTCATTTTCCTGATGATATCCACGGTCTTGTCTACTTCGATGGAACCCATCTTTATGAACACCAAGATCCAAGAAAAGGGTTCCATCCCGATTGGAACAGCTATATTTTCAATTACGGCAGAAATGAAGTAAAAGCATTCTTAATATCGAGCGCTCTATTTTGGTTTGAAAAATATCATATCGACGCTATTAGAATAGATGCAGTAGCTTCAATGCTCTATTTAGACTATTCAAGAAAAGAAGGACAATGGATACCGAACAAATTTGGTGGAAGAGAAAATCTCGAAGCGATAGATTTTCTAAAACAACTAAATTCTACGATCTACAGAGAATTCCCAGACGTACAAACTATTGCTGAAGAATCGACTGCCTGGCCAATGGTTTCTAAGCCCCTATATCTTGGAGGGTTAGGTTTCGGTCTAAAATGGAATATGGGATGGATGCATGATACTTTAAAGTACTTCTCCTTGGACCCTATTTATCGCAAATTCTACCATCAACAGCTTATTTTTAGTATCTGGTATGCCTTTTTTGAAAACTTCATCCTAACTTTATCCCACGACGAGGTAGTATATGGAAAGGGGTCCTTGCTATCTAGAATGCCGGGGGATGAATGGCAAAAGATGGCAAATCTAAGGCTCCTATTCGGCTACATGTATGGACATCCTGGGAAAAAATTAATCTTTATGGGGGGGGAGTTTGGTCAATACAACGAATGGAACCATGAAGTTAGCCTCGACTGGCACATTCTACAATATCCTTTCCACCAAGGCATACAGAGATGGGTAAAAGATCTTAACTATACTTATAAAAATGAGCCAGCTCTATTTGAATCAGATTTCGAAGCCGATGGATTTCTATGGCTTGATTATAAAGACTCAGATCAAAGTGTTATAAGCTTCTTAAGAAAAAGTAGAAAGGGAGATCAAATCCTCGTTGTCTGCAACTTTACTCCGGTTCCTCGTTATAACTATCGTATAGGAGTTCCAGAGAGTGGGCGATGGATTGAGATTCTCAATAGTGATTATCCTTTATATGGCGGAAGTGGCATCAGCAATTACGGAGAAGTTAAAGCTGAGCCTATCCCTTTTAACAACTTTTATCAATCTATATTATTAACTTTGCCCCCTTTGGCAGTAATATATTTTAAGTTCAAAGAAGAATAGAATTTTAAACTAACAATAAAAGATGCCTATTAAATTTTGATTTAAGTAGGATAAAACTTTGACAGTTAGTGTAATCATACCTACCCTAAACGCCGAAAAACATTTAGCCACTCTTTTAAAAAGCCTCTGGTCTCAAAATCAACCACCGACAGAAGTGATAATAATTGATTCCCTTTCAGAAGACAATACAATAGCTATTGCAAAAGATTTCAGTGCAAAAGTTATTCAAATAAAGAGAGAATCTTTCGATCATGGTGGGACACGAAACCTTGCGTTAAGAGAAACGGAACACGATATAGTTATCTTCATGACACAAGATGCTATACCAGCCAATGAATATTTTATTGAAAATCTCATTAAGCCTCTTACAAAAAAAGATATTCCCCTCTCTTACGGTAGGCAAATTCCAAGAACGGACGCTAATATAATAGAGAAATTAATCAGAAGATATAACTATCCAGAAGAATCGATAACAAAAGATCTTTCTAAAATTAAGACATTAGGAATAAAAACTTTTTTTTGTTCTAATGTCTGCTGTGCAGTAAGGAAGAGGGAGTTTGAGGAAGTAGGAGGATTTCCTGAAAGAATAATAATGAATGAAGATATGGTTCTTGCCGCCAAAATGATTTTAAGAGGATATAAAATAGCTTACGAAGCCTCTGCAATGGTTATACATTCCCATAACTATACTCTTAAAGAACTTTTTCAAAGATATTTCGACATAGGTGTATCTTTGAGCAGAAACAGATGGATTGTTGATAGCACAAAAATAGAGAAGGAAGGTAAACATCTCCTTATAAATTTGACAAAAAATCTAATGAATGAAAAAAAACCACATTTAATTTTTCCCTTTCTTTTGCAATCCTTCATGAAATATTCGGGGTATCGAATTGGTTTTTTAGAAAAAAGATTGCCAAAAAGGTCAAAAGATATTTTAGCATGCACAAGAGTTTTTGGAATGAAAATAGATAAAAGTTTTTTGTGGTCAAACATTTTCTCTTTCGAAAGATATAAATGTATAATTAATTCAAGCTTCGAATTTGTTAAAAGATTATGTCGTGCTTTAGAATTTAAATTTATATACAAGATCGAGGTATTAATATGCCCTTTGAGTTTATAAACCTATCTATACCAGATGTAATTTTAATAAAACCAAAAATTTTTTTCGATGAAAGAGGCTTCTTCCTCGAAACCTATAAATCAACTGATTTCGCCATTGGGGGTATTAAAAGAGATTTCGTCCAAGACAATCTATCCTTTTCAAAGAAAGATGTTCTCAGAGGTCTCCATTACCAACTCAATCCCTATGCCCAAGGAAAATTAGTAACTGTTCTTAAAGGTAGCATTTTTGATGTAGCTGTCGACATTAGAGAAGGCTCGCCTTTTTTTAAAAAATGGATCTCAGCAATTTTAACAGAAAAAAACAGATACATGCTGTGGATCCCAGAAGGTTTCGCTCACGGCTTTCTATCTCTTGAAGATGACACTTTAGTTCTATACAAAAATACAAAAGAGTATGAACCATCCTTAGACAGAGGTATTATTTGGAATGATCCTGAAATAGGTATCGATTGGCCCATCAAACACCCAATTTTGTCATCAAAGGACTCTAAACATCCTTTAATTAGAGATGCGGAGAAGAATTTTATTTATGGGGAACTATAGTCTCAATTCTAACCAAAAACATAGTTCTCCGAACTCAATTTCAGATTTAAATTCATCCACAGTTATAATTAATCTACCTTATTTGTTAAAATTATTGGTTAATGTTAAAGGTAATCTCCAATTATTGATGAAAGACAGAAAAAGATATATTGAGCTCTCTTTGTTAATCATTATAGATATCTTTTCAATTTTTTTGGTATTCCTATTAGCATTCCTAATAAGAAAATATATACAACCTTTATTTTTCTCTTACCAATTACCAGATATTAACACCATGAATTTTAACCACATTTTCTGGATCACATCTCTTTGGCTATTCTTTTTGTATTATAGTGGCCTCTATACAAAAAGCTTTTCCTTTTGGGATGAACTAAATGCCCTTTGGAAAGTAGTCTTCTTTTCTACCATAGGGAGTTTCACTATTATATTTATTGGTAAGATCAGCGAAGAGATCTCAAGAAGCCTTTTGCTCTTAGCTGGAGGTGTAGCTTTACCCCTTATGCCTTTAATAAGAACCAATTCTCAAAAATTCTTAAGAAAATATGGTCTTTTTAAAAGAAGAGTTCTCATAATAGGTTCTGGGGAGTTAGCTCAACTAACCCTAAAAGCCTTGAAAAGAGAACCTCATTATGGTTATGAAGTTGTAGGGTTTATCGACAACAATCCTATCGATAAAAGATACATAGATGGTATAAAAGTCCACAATGGAGTTGATAAAATAGAACGCTACTTAGCGAGGTCAAGAATTTCAGATGTTTTCATAGCATTGCCTGAAATGGACAGAGAGAAAATAGAACAGATAATCAACAAAATCCATTTAAAGGTAGATAGAATTCTCTTAGTACCTGCTTTAAAAAGCATCCCCCTAATAGGTATGGAACTCCATCACTTTTTCCATGAACAAATCTTGTTCTTAGAAATAAAAAGCAATCTTATCCAACCACACAATATCTTTCTTAAAAGAATCTTCGATATAATTACAAGTATTATGCTTTTAATTATTTTTTTTATTCCTATGATTATAATTTCTATCATGATAATGGTGACATCCTTTGGCAATCCTATTTTTACACAATGTCGTGTTGGACGAAATGGTAAACTCTTTAAGATGTATAAATTTAGGACTATGCGTAAAGATGCTGAAAAAGTTTTAAAAGATTTGCTGGAAAAAGATCAAAAATTAAAAGCTGAGTGGGAAACATATTGGAAGCTTAAAAATGATCCAAGAATAACAAAAATAGGCGTTTTATTAAGGAAGACATCCTTAGATGAGCTCCCTCAGTTATTTAATATCTTGAAGGGAGAAATGAGTTTAGTTGGTCCAAGACCTTATCTGCCCGATGAAGTAAAGGATCTACAATCTGAAATGTCAACTATCTGGACTGTTCTACCCGGGATAACTGGACTATGGCAGATCTCTGGTAGGAGTAACACAAGCAATAATTATAGAATAGCCATCGATTTATGGTACGTAAGAAACTGGAGTCTGTGGTTAGATATAATCATTCTTTTTAAAACTATCCAAGTAGTATTAAAGGGAGAAGGTGCTTACTAAAAGTGCTATAATAGTAAAAGTGCTATAATAGAGAGTTATTAACTTTGCAATTTAAATCTTTTAAACAATAAATTAAATCTACTTTTATTTAAAAGGGGAATGCAATGATACCCGTCTTTATCACCTCTAATTCTGGATTCTCAGGAAAGAATTTTATTGCCATTGGGCTTACCTCAAAATTGATTGAACTTGGCTATAATGTTGGATATATGAAGCCTATCAGTAAGACCTCTATAAAAGAAGGAAAAGATTTCTACGATGCAGATGCCATTTTCATCAAAAAAGCTCTTTCCTTGGCAGAACCCATGAATTTAATCTCCCCCTTTGCGCTTAGCTATGAAACCCAAATTGTCCAATTAAGAGACAAGGTCAAACTTGCTCATAAACGCATTATGGATGCCTTTAATAGTATGAAAGACAAAGACTTTCTTATAATTAGTGGTCCGGGTGATATCTTTGAAGGTTCTCTCCTCGATGTAGATGCTCTGTCCCTAATAAATGAAATGCAAGCCTATGTAATCTTTGTAGAGGCATGGAAAGGTGTTACCTCTATGGATGCAGTCTACGGAATGCAAAAATTAGTGAAAGACAGATATATAGGAGCTGTTTTCAATAAAGTCCCTACTAATATTTTTCCCTATGTTAAAGATTCTGTTAAGCCCTTTATGGAAAAAAGGGGGACTAAAATATTTGGTGTTTTTTATAAAGATAAATTGTTAGAGTCAGTTACAATAAGACATATTATTGAGGCTTTAAATGGAGGAATACTCTGTGGAGAAGATAAACTCGACGAACTAATTAGTAACTTTATGATTGGAGCTATGGATGTAGCCAGTGCTTTAAAATATTTTAGTAAAGTCCCTGATAAGGTTGTCATAACTGGTGCCAACAGGGCTGACATACAACTTGCCGCTATTGAGACATCTACAAAATGTATAATATTAACTGGCGGACTTTATACAAACGAATTCGTTTTAGAGAGAGCAATGGCAAAGGGTGTTGCTATAATCGCTGTGCAAGATGATACCTTTACGGCTGTAGATAAAATTGAAAATATACTTTCAAAAACACGAATAAGGGAGAAGGGAAAGATAGAAAGAGCTAAGAAGCTCTTTGATGAAGAATTCGATCTCAATAGATTCCTCAAATCCATAAAGCATTAATTTAATAAAAGCAAAGCATGAACTATTTAAACGGCATAGAGGAACTCGAAAAAAAAGATAAACTCTTCATTTGGCATCCCTTCACTCAGATGAAAGATTGGCTTTCAGAAAAGCCACTCATTATCGTTGAAGGTAAAGACTGCTTTTTAAAAGATCAATATGGTAAGTGGTATTTAGATGGAGTTTCCTCAATATGGGTTAATATTCATGGACATAGAAGAAAAGAGGTAGATGAAGCGATAAAAGAACAGCTGGACAAGATTGCCCATTCAACCCTTCTGGGATTAAGTAATGTTCCTTCCATCGTTTTGGCTGAAAAATTAATCAATCTAATAAATGATGCCTTTGCCGAAGAGGGAAGAAAGCTATGCAAAGTTTTTTACTCCGATAATGGTTCTACTTCAGTCGAAATAGCTTTAAAAATGGCTTTTCAATACTGGCAACATAAAGGAGAGAACAAGAGGACAACCTTTCTCTCTCTAAAGAATTCTTACCATGGCGATACTATAGGATCGGTGAGTGTTGGTGGAATAGATATATTCCATAAAATCTTTGAGCCCTTACTATTTAAAACCATTAAAGCTCCTTCACCTTATTGTTATAGGTGCGAATTTGGAAAGACCTATCCAGAATGTTCCTTAGCTTGTCTTAGAGCAATGGAAGAGCTGTTGAGAAATCACTCAGAAGAAATAGCTGCAGTTATTATAGAACCAATGGTTCAAGGTGCAGGGGGAATAATTGTCTTTCCAGATTCTTATCTAAAGGGTGTTAGAAAACTTTGTGACGAATACAAGGTCCTCCTTATTGCTGACGAAGTTGCAACAGGCTTTGGTAGGACTGGCAAAATGTTTGCTTGTGAGCATGAAAAGGTTGTGCCAGACTTTCTTTGTCTTTCCAAAGGTATTACTAACGGTTATATGCCCCTTGCCGTCACGATCACTACGGAAGAAGTCTTTAGCGCCTTCTTGGGCGAGTTTAGCGAATTAAAAACCTTTTTTCATGGACACTCTTACACAGGCAATCCTCTTGCTTGTTCAGCTGCAATAGCTTGCTTGGATATATTTAGAAGAGATGAGACTCTTAAAACCCTTCAACCTAAGATTTCCCTTCTTAAAGAAAGACTTAGAAACTTTATCGAATTGGAGCATGTAGGTGATATTAGAAACAAAGGTTTTATGACTGGCATAGAGTTAGTAAAAGATAAAGCTAAAAAAGAGCCCTATCCTATAGAAGCTAAGATAGGATGGAAGGTAGTTCATAAAGCAAGAGAGAAGGG